>JAPZAR010000020.1 GCA_027460535.1 Candidatus Methanoperedens sp. | reverse complement strand
TGAAAATATGCAACCGGTGATTTCGTGTTAAACCCCGCCAGCGGCGGCGCATCCGTTGGGGTCTGGGGTCGTAACCCCAGCGCCGTTAAGATAATGCTGACCGAAAGTGTTAATAGTACGCTTATCTGCGGTTTGTTTTCCAAAATACCGCTATTTTATTTTTGGGTAAGCCCTAAGACGTGTTGTCTGCTTTTGTCTCAGCACAGTTAGTTTCAAAAGTCCGTGAACTTATTGCAAAATATCAGGCATTACGGCACATAGCTGTTTTCGTTCTATTCTTAAATGCAGCTTCATCCTCTGTCACGGCTTCTTCTTCATCTTGTTTTTCATAATGAGAACGAAGCGTTTTCACTCTCTTCTCGTCCCAGCCTTTTGGAAATTTATTTTTCATTTGTCCTTTCGGGTCCCGCGCCTATATGCTATCAATGGCTTACCAATTAAATCCAAGGCTGTTATGACAAATACTTTTTGGTAGAAGTAGCGTTGGCAATGGCCATCTGGATAAACTTAATAGTGATTCGGTTTATTGAGTGGACAAATTAGAGATGAAAGATCATTATGAGCAAGAAAGCAGCAGTCATAAAAGGCGACGGCGTAGGACCCGAGCTTGTGAACAGCATGCTCCGTGTAATGGAAGCTGTCGGCACCAATGTTGAATTCATTATGTGCGAAGCAGGAGCTGAGTGGTGGGGGAAGCACGGCGGAGATTCACTCATCCCTCAAGAGACCTGGGATATTCTGGCAAGCACTGATGCGGGCTTCAAAGGTCCTACTACGACGCCCGGTGGCGCTGGTTCCCCGAAGAGCGTGGCAGTGTCTATTCGCCAGAAATTCAACCTGTATGCCAATGTCAGGCCGATAAAATCTTTCCCTAATACCCAGAAACCTCTTGGAGATGTTGATTTCGTGTGCGTGAGAGAAGGTACTGAAGGGTTCTACTTTGCAAAGGAAGTCCAGCTGACGGATGACGTCTTTATTTCCATAAGGAAAATTACGAAGCCTGCATGCCAGAACGTCGCACGATACGCATTTGAAGAAGCTGTGCGCAGGGGATGGAAAGCCGTGGTGGCGATCCATAAGAGCAATATTCTGAAGCAGACAGATGGTACATTCCTGGAGGAGGTAAAAAAGGTGGGTGAAAATTATTCCATTGAAGTGGAGGAATACCATATCGATAATATCGCCCAGCAGTTGATAAAGAACCCGCAGATATTCAACCAGAAAATCCTCTTATCCACAAATCTCTTCATGGATATCCTGAGCGAGGAATGCTCTGCCCTCGTGGGAAGCATAGGTCTGATATACTCGGCAAATATCGGCGATAGCTACGCCATGTTCGAACCTGCCCATGGCTCGGCGCCAAAATATGCGGGGCTGGATAAAGTAAATCCTGTGGCTACTGTGCTTGCAGGCGCGTGGCTGCTCGATTATCTCGGGGAGGGCAAGAATTCCATGGCTATCTTCGAGGCCACGGAAAAAGTAATAGCTGAAGGAAAATACCTGACCTACGACCTGGGAGGAAGCTCAAAGACAAGCGAGATGGTGGACGCGATAATCAGCAAAATAGTTTAACCGAATATCATTCCCATGCCACTTGCGGCATTTTCTTCTTCCGCGATAAAAGCGGCGGTGACTATTTTCTTTTCCTCCCCGACGAGCTTTTCAAGCCCGCAGCCTTCCAACCTTTCCTCTGCGCGATCGATGTCTTCTGAATTGGCTTTGATATACAGGAAATAACCCTTGCGTTCAGACCCCAGAAGCTTGCACTCCCTTACTGTATAACCGATGCGCTTAAAAAAATCATCTTCCAGTGCTTGTGCAACATCTTTGCTCACCTTATCTTCATAGAAGTAGACTGATTCCATTATTCTTACCTCAAATACCTAAATAGCCGCGGCGGTTAATAAACAATTCCAGTCAACTTCCTGAGCATCGTCAATCGAAATCCTGTCCCATCCTTTTGTCGGGATGTCCGGTTCCGTATTTCCCAGCAATTTTCTCCAGATTTCTAACCCCAGGTCTTCGAATTCATTCTTGCCCGCTGATATCTGTTCTGCTATTTTTATATCCTCATTTGAAATTTCCATTTCTTATCCCTGTTAAATTCATTGTCACTCATTGGAATTCTCAAGCATCCTCAGTTACACAACCATATATTGGAAGTTGCCACTGAAGTTGTGAAAATTAGGAAAAATTATGAAATTGAGGCTGCTATTCCCCTGATTAGTTAGATGGAGGTCGATACAATCTCTCAGGTTTCCCGTGAACTTTTGCGACCTATCAAAACTGGAGTGGCAGGCGGCAAGAAAGCTATTTACGTCTCGAAATCATCACGAACTTCGTGGGTGACACTCCTTGCCTGTTTCTTCGGACTGGCTTTACTTGCCCATCTTCGCAGAAATAGAATATTCCCTCTTCTTTTCCTCAAAGACATTAAAGGCATAAACGATTAATAAATAATTGCGCCTAGACTTTGCCAATAAGGAGGCTTACTACAAGTCCCATCATTATCGAGTACGTGACATTGATCATGGTCCCCGCCAGGAAAAATAAAGAGTTCTTTCTCATATCCTCATGCCGCACTATGGCTTTTGCAGCGAACACCAGCGCCAGGGCTGTATATGCTTCCAGGATCATAAAAGTAAGTATAAGCAGGTTTTCGCATTTCCCGATCACAAAACCAGTATCACGCACCTCTTTACTTATTTTTTGCCTTAGTGGTTCCTGCGATATCTTTGAAATAATGTAATTCACAACTGCTCCGCTTGTTGCAAGCAGCACAAAATATCCCCCTGCAAGGATGGCAACTTGAATGATATTCAAATCCATGAGCATCCGGCATCACGTCCTTACGGTCATTTGGTGCAGGACATGAATTAATCTTTCCTCGATGCCTCCGATTTCCTTCCACATCGAACGAGTGAGAACTTTGGAGACGGCCTGCTGCGTTATTCCGAGGGCCTTTGCAACCTCATTCTGGTTACCCGTGTTCCTGTATTCCCTCACTATCATGTGCTGTTTTGCCGACCAATTTTTTTTCAATAATAGAATCAGGTTAATCTCCCCTGCTATCAGCGTATCGGTTAATTCATAACCCGTGGACATATCAAACATCAGTTTTGACTTTTTGAGATCTTCCATCAAATCCGAGGCCTTGTGGAAGGCAGGCCCATCCATTTTTGCCGTATCACGGCTCTCAACCCCTATATCTACAGAATCCTGCACCAGTACGAAACGCATCGAATCCGGATAGAGTTGCTCCAGTATCATGGCTATTATTTCGTAGATATTCGATATATTTGAGAGAACGCCTTCAATTTCATCAATCCCTTTCAGGATCTTGAAACCTGCATGTATGCTCCCGCTATAGGTAGCGTTTACCATGGTACATGTTGTTTCTAATTTTTTTTGAAAAGTCCGCTTATCTTTTATCCGGCGTGAGGATATCACGTCGCACAGCACCACATAGTACCGCTTTTCCATACATCTCCTCTATACGCCTTCATGTATATAAAAACAATCTTTTTTAGGTGTAATTTAAAAAACAACCTAATAGGATTGTTATTTCAGAAACAACCTTCCACAGTTTTTATCACGCATATAAGACCTCTGAAGGAATTCCACAAATCATTAAATATCCTGCTGTTCATTGTAATGCCTGTTTTATGACGCTCCCAAAAGAACTTAACCTCACCAACAACGAAAAACGGGTTCTGCTTGCTCTTTCCAAAAAAGATGGATACTCTCCTGAAGGTCTTTCCGAAGTCTCAGAACTCAGCATCGAAGCATCCGTGCAATCAGCTTTCCTCCTTGCTGAAAAAAACCTCTGCGAAGTCACGGAAAAAGTCATGGCCATATACACCCTTACAAAAGAAGGTGAAACATACGCACAGCTTTCCCTGCCCGAGCGCCAGATAATCAATTCACTGACCGCGCCTCTTTCACTTTCCGAATTGAAAAAGAAGTTCCCTCCCCCGATGGTGGGTATCGCACTCGGGTGGCTTCGCAAGAAGAATTGGGCAAAGATAGAGGGGGAGATGATAATCCCATCAGGTAAAGCGGAAGTGGGCGAAGACGAGAATATTCTGGCAAAGCTCAAAAAGGGCCCGCTTTCAGAACTTGGAGATGCTGTACGGGACCTGTTGAAAAGGAACCTTGTAGAAAAGACAGAGAAAAAGACCCGAATCATTTCGATCACGGAACAAGGGAAGGCACTTGCAGCTTCCGGTTTGCCCATAATAGAGGAAATAGCGCAGCTAACACCTACAATTATCACGAGCGGCATCTGGAAAACAGCAAGGATCCGCCCTTACAATATCCATACTCCGGCAAAGCCGGTCTACGGCGCGAAGATCCATCCCTACCAGCGCCTCATCAACGAGATGCGCTCCATCTTCCTGGAGATGGGGTTCACTGAGATCAAAGGGGATATAGTTCAGAGCTCCTTCTGGAACTTCGACGCCCTTTTCCAGCCGCAGGACCATCCTGCGAGGGAGATGCAGGATACTTTCCATCTTGCAACGGAATGCGACCTGCCTGAAGAATACATCGAACCGGTCAGGGAGATGCATGAAAAAGGCGGCGGCATATCAAGGGGCTGGGGGGGTAAGTGGAGCGAGGGCGTTGCGCGCAAACAGGTACTAAGGACCCACACCACAGCTGTTACGATAAAATATCTCGCAGACCACCCCGAGCAGCCTTTGAAAGCCTTCTGTATTGACAGGGCTTACAGGCGCGAGGCCATAGACCCCACGCACACGCCCGAATTCGAGCAGCTGGAAGGGGTGGTGATGGATAAAGGTGTGAGTTTCAAGAACCTGCTCGGCTGTCTCACTGAATTCTATCACAGGATGGGATTTGAGGAGGTGCGTTTCAGGCCGGGATACTTCCCCTATACAGAGCCAAGCGTGGAGCCTGAAGTGTATATCGAGAGCAGGGGGAAGTGGGTGGAACTCGGCGGAGCCGGAGTGTTCAGGAAAGAGGTCACTCTGCCGCTCGGTATCAAATATCCCGTGCTGGCATGGGGGCTCGGTGTTAGCCGGGTGGCGATGCTGCGGTTGGGGCTCAAGGACTTAAGGGAGCTTTACCAGAGCGATATCGACTGGCTGAGGAAGAGCACGGTTTTATAATGGAAATTTTGGTCCGGTTTTGAAAATTTATAAGTAAGGAAACCGCAGATGAATGCTGATTTGTTGCTGCGTATCTGCATTTTCTGATTCATCTGCGGTTTACAAATCTTATTTTTTCATATGAATCGGCGAAATGGGTGCTTTACCATGCCGGATACGGCAAGACCAAGAACCAGATATTGATGAGGTACTATCCCGGCAGGTATGGAGCGCATTTACTAAATTCGGGTTCAAATATCCCATCTGGAATACGATCAAAGAGATAAATGGTCTTCCACTACCAGAGGATGACTGGCAGTATCATGTTAGCATCAATCATACAGCGATGTGTGAGAATACGGAATCCATCATAAACGGGTGGAGTCTGGGAATATATTATTTCCCGGAGCAGGCCGCCAGAACGGACATTTTTCATATTTGAGGCAGGCCGAGGCTGAGGAGGTCTCGACCTCTGCGGGCAAGCAGCGGAGGTTCTCAATCACTTCTGCACATGGGTACGCAGCCCTGTCGTATGCACTTTTACCCTATGCATTCTTGCAGGACTACATTGAGGCAGGCTATAACCAGAACGTGATGACCAGAGCGCCAAGGTTTGCACGCCGAAGGATCGCCTGAACCTCAACCCTGAGGCTATTTCAGTGATGAGATTATTCAGGTAAATGATTTGCTGGATGCCGAAGCTGAACCACTTCTGGAGATATAAATGACTGTCATAAAAATATCGGCTTCAGCTTGGTACAGGTTGTATATTAATACTTTCTCGAAAAACTGTGATAATCAGGAAACTATTTATCAAATAAACCACAATCTTTTCATTAGATCAATGTGCTGTTTGCGGCAGCAAGATTAGGGTTGGAATGTTCTCTTGGACTTATAAAAGTTCCTCTAAAGATAGTATCATTTAGATAAACTTGTGAGAATTATTCTGAATATCATGGAGCTGCCATTTGGATTTGAGGTGAATCTATGATAGAAAAATACAAAATGTTTATAGGTGGGAAGTGGGTTGATTCAATATCCGGAGAATTTTTTGATGTTATAAATCCTGCAACCGAGGAAAAAATCGCCCGGGTCCCGCTTGGCACAAAAGAAGATGCAAAAACTGCAATAGATGCAGCAAGAGATGCTTTTGACTCTGGTATCTGGTCTAATAAAACTCCAGCGGAGCGTTCCCAGATTCTCTGGAAGCTGGCAGATATTGTTGAGGCGAATGTTGAAAACCTTGCCAGGTTGGAATCAATGAATACAGGCAAGACAATAAAATACAGCAAAGATTCTGATTTTCCTTTTATAATCGATAATCTCAGGTTTTTCGCCGGCGCTGCCCGGATGCTGGAGGGCAGTGCTGCTTCAGAGTATACTGGATTGGGCATGAGCATAATCAGAAGAGAGCCCATTGGAGTCGTTGTAGGAGTGGTTCCCTGGAATTATCCCTTATACATAGCAATCTGGAAACTTGCGCCTGCGCTGGCAGCCGGGAATACGATAATACTCAAACCTGCGACCTATACTCCGCTGACACTTCTTGAGTTTGCTAAATTGGCGGATAAGGTAGGACTACCAAAAGGCGTTCTCAATGTTATAACAGGTCCGGGAGATAAGATCGGAGAAGAACTTGCAACGAGTCCCGGGGTGGATATGATCTCTTTGACCGGTGATACTTCTACAGGGAAGAAGATCATGCAAATGGCATCTGGTAACCTGAAAAAAGTACATCTGGAACTCGGGGGCAAAGCACCGTTTATCGTTATGGGTGATGCAGACATCGATGCAGCAACAGAAGGAGCAGTGGCTGGAGCTTTCCTGAACAGCGGACAGGATTGTACGGCTGCAACAAGAATTTACGTTCATGAAAGTATTCATGATGCATTTATCGATCTATTGGTAAAGAAAACGAGTAAAATAAGGATAGGGGATCCATTTGGGGAAAAAATCGACATGGGTCCTTTGATATCAGGACGACAGAGGGAAAGGATTGAATCGTATGTGAAATCCGGAATAGAAGGCGGAGCCAATCTTGTTTATGGGGGTAAAAGACCTGAGAACCTGAAGAAAGGCTATTTCTTTGAACCTACCATTTTTACAAATGTAGAACAGAAAATGAAAATCTGCCAGGAAGAAATTTTCGGCCCTGTATTATCTGTTTCCAGGTTTTCAAGCATTGATGAGGTAATTAGCAAAGCGAATGATGTTGTCTATGGATTGGCATCTTCAGTCTGGGGAAAAGATATTACAAACCTTATCAGGATTGCCAGCAAACTGAAATTTGGAACTGTCTGGATAAACGAGCACGGGTTGCTTACTTCTGAAATGCCGCATGGTGGCTTTAAACAGAGCGGAACGGGGAAAGACCTGTCAATATTTTCACTTGAGGAATACACAATAATTAAGCACGTTTATATCGACCAGACCGGTCTTGTCAGAAAGCCATGGTATTATACCGTTTTTGGAGAAAAATAAAGGAATTCGTATGAAGAATAATATGACAAAACAATTTAAGTTGGATAAATCAATGGCGATGTATACGGAAGCCTCGAAAATCATCCCAGGAGGAGTGGGATCAAACGCAAGGCTCATGAAAAGTGTCTGTCATGAGTTCGGACCCTGCAGCATTTTCATTGAAAAAGCTTTCGGGTCTCATATCTGGGATGTAGATGGAAATGAATATGTAGATTACCGGTTGGGTTATGGCCCGGTCATACTTGGTCACAGTTATAGAAAAATACATACAGCTGTGCATAAAGCAGATGAGAAGGGTCTGGTATATGCTTCTGATAATGAGCTTATGATCGACGTGGCAAAAACAGTAATAGATTTTGTGCCATCAATTGATATGCTCAGGTTTGCGGGCTCTGGAACAGAGGCAACGATGGGAGCAATACGGGTCGCCAAGGCATTCACAAAAAAGGACAAGATAATAAAGTTCGAGGGGCATTATCACGGATGGCATGATGCTGTTGCGTTTTCCACGAAACCCGGATATCAATCCCCAAGAGAAGCAATTCCTGCTTCATGGGGTATTTCAAAGGGTATGTCTCAATATACGCTGGTTTGCGAGTGGAATAAACCAGAAGAAATTGAATATATTGTGAAAGAGAATTACAAGGATGTTGCAGCAATAATTACAGAACCAGTTATGGGAAATTGCTCTGCCATCCCTCCGGCAAACGGCTACCTGAAATATCTAAAAGAACTGTGCGAAGAATATGATATTATCCTAATTTTCGATGAAGTAAAGACCGGATTCAGGCTTGGGAAAGGTGGAGCTCAAGAGCTCTTTGGGGTATATCCAGATCTTTCGACGTTTGCAAAATCACTGGGAAATGGATATCCAATAGCAGCTTTTGGGGGAAGAAAAGATATTATGGAGCTGATAGGACCCGGGAAAGTCATGCATGGCGGTACATATTCTGCAAATCCAGTTTCGCTTACTGCCAGCAAGGCTACTTTAGAAGAACTTGAAAAGGATAGCGTATGGGCTCATCTTGAAAATTATGGGAAAAGCATGATGAAAGGCATCGATGAAATCCTTGACGACCATAAAATCCCTCATGTTGTCCATGGTTATCCAACAATGTTCCAGTATCTCTTTACAGAGAAGGAGAAAATAATAAATTATCGAGACCTCGCTCATTGTGATATGAAACAGTTTACAAAGGTCCAATATGAACTCTTAAAGAGAGGTATTATGATCGACGAAGATGGCGAGGAAGCGATATACACCTCATATTCCCATTCTAAAGATGATTTAAACAAAACACTGGAGGCATTGAGTGAATCTATTGGTGCAATGAAATGAAAATTATCGTCCTGGGCGGATACGGGGAAATGGGGAGGATAACGGTAATTGATCTATTGGAAACATTCAAAGGAAAGATTGTCGTTGCAGGCAGGAATGAAGAAAAAGCAAAAATGTTTGCAGAATCCTTCAACAGTAAAAATATCATGCATGCAAAAGCAGATGCCGATGAAGTGGAAAAAATGATAGAACTCCTGAAAGGCTCTGATGTTGTAATCAATGCAACCCAATACACCACCAATTTACAGGTAATGGAAGCGGCGCTTTCCGCAGGAGTGAATTATGTTGACCTTGGCGGTCTTTTTCACATGACCAAAAAGCAATTGAAATTGGATTCAAGTTTCAAAAAGAAAAATATTCTTGCTGTTGTGGGATGTGGTGCAACGCCAGGAATTACAAACATAATGGCTGCCTACGGTTCGGGATTCCTTGATGCCATAGACTCCATACGTGTGTATTTCGCTGACAAGGATTATACGAAGTACAGTATGCCATTTGTGGTTCCATACTCGATGCGTACGATATTTGATGAATTTTCAATGGAACCGGCGATATTCTCTGGCGGAAAAATAAGATTCGTGAAGCCCCTTACCGGGGAAGAGGAAATCGAGTTTCCTTCACCTGTGAACAGTGCTACATGTTTTTATACGCTCCATTCAGAAGTCGCTACTTTCCCTTCATCGTTCAAAGATAAAGGTATCAAGAATTGCAGCTTTAAAGGTGGTTTCCCGAAAGAGTTTGTTGAAAGAATTAAGTTCCTCATAGACACCGGTTTTGCGTCAACAACTCCTGTGAAATATAAGAACTTTGACGTTGTTCCCCTTGACTTTACCGTCAGTTTGTTGAACAGGTTTATTCCGGAAAAAGACAGGATAAAAGATGTAGAGTTCCTGAGAGTGGAATTGAGGGGAAAGAGCAACCGAAAGACAAGGAATGTGGTAGTATACTGTGAATCAAGATCAAACTCCAGGTGGAATATACCAGCAGGTACCTGGGATACCGGCGTGCCGCCGTCAATAATCGCACAAATGATTACCGAAAAAAAAATTGAAAAGCGTGGTGTCATGCCTCCTGAACTGTGTATAAATCCCGAATTGTTTTTTGGGGAGTTGGCAAAACGCGAAATTTATCTTTCATTTCAGGAGAACCAGGAAAGCATGCGAAGTCTCACTGGTGCAAAAAGACATTAAGACATGTAATAACTATGAAAGAATAATGGTGAGAGGTGATACAATATGGAAATCATAGATATATCGTCAATACTTTTTGCATATATTGGAGCTGCAATTATACTTTACGGAGGGATTTTAACAATAATCAAAACTTTGCAATTGGAATTGAAAAGGTCAATAGAACTCAGTTTTCATGATATTCGCAGAGATTTCACACATAAGATCGTATTTGGATTGGACTTTCTCGTTGCCAGTGATATTTTGAAGACAATTGTTGCTCCCAGCCAGGAAGAGATTATCTTTCTTGGCGCTACTGTCAGCATCAGAACGGTGATGGGGTACTTTTTAACGAAGGAGGCGACCGAGTTCGATAGCAGTAGAAAAGAGGTTTGTTGATTTATGAAATTAGAAACCAGTGTCTCCGAGATAATCAAACGAACACACGATGTAAAGAGCTTCAGGTTTAGAAGACCACAAGGTTTTGATTACGATCCCGGTCAATTTTTATTCGTAACAATTCTCAGCGAGGGTAATAAAATCACTAAGCATTTTACGATCTCAAGCAGTCCAACGGAAAAGGAGTTTATTGAATTCACAAAAAAGATTACAGACCATGAGTTCTCAGTTGCTCTTGACAGGCTCAAAATAGGGGATTGGGCATACCTTGATGGGCCATACGGGAATTTTGCGTTCAACGGTGAATATCCCAGAGTAGGGATGATAACGGGGGGTATCGGGATAACGCCACTTAGGAGCATGATTAAATATTGCACGGATAATGAAATGAAATCCCGTATTACTTTTTTATATGGAAACAGGAATCAAGAAAGCATAGTTTTCAAGGAAGAACTGGATCGCCTGGAAAAGCTAAATCAAAACCTCAGGGTAATCCATACACTGTCCCAGCCAGATGAGAAATGGAAAGGAAGGCGTGGACATATAGACGTCCAGATGGTCTTAGAAGAGATACCAGATTATAAAGAATGTGTTTTTTATGTTTGCGGTCCGTCGTCCCTTGTAACAAGTTCTGTAGAAATTCTCAAAACATTGGAAATTCAAGACGATATGATCCATCAAGAAAATTTTCCAGGGTATTGACCATGTTATCTCACAGATTAGAACATATTACCGAATCGGTAATTCGTGATATGTCACGGCTTGCCGTAACACGTCATGCCGTCAACCTTGCCCAGGGATTTCCAGATTTTCCTGTCCCTGATGAGATTAAACGCGCTGCTGCTTCTGCAATAATGGGAGACTATAATCAGTATTCCATCACATGGGGTGGAAAAGATCTCTGACATTTCTGGCATCGGTAGTCTAAAGCCGGGAGGAAAACTGCGGGTAGTTGCAAAAGTTGATGGAAAAGACAAGATCTTCAACGTTATAGCAAGACTTGACGCACCTGTTGAACTAGATTTTTATCGAAATGGAGGAATCTTGCATACGTTCCTCAGGAATATGTTAGATAACAAAAGGAGATGAAATACATGAAAAAGATGGTATCTATTAATCCTGCTACCGGGGATGTAAATAGGGAATTTGAGTTTTATTCGCAAGAAAGGATAAATGAATCGATTAAGAGATCAAAAGATGCATTTTCGGACTGGAAAAGGCTTGACGTATCTGAGAGAGGAAAACATCTCATTAACGCCGCAAAAGTATTACGAAGAAGAAAGGTGGAACTTGGCGAAATCATCACTACGGAAATGGGTAAACCCATAAGAGAATCAATACCAGAGATTGAAAAATGTGCCTGGGCTCTTGAGTATTTTGCAGAGAATGCAAAGAAATTTTTAGAACCCCAGATTGTGGAAACGGACGCGAAGAAAGCGTATGTCTCATTTGAACCGCGGGGGACAATACTGTGCATCATGCCATGGAACTTTCCTTTCTGGCAGGCACTGCGTTTTGCTGCTCCTGCTCTTTCTGGGGGAAATGTTGTTCTTCTTAAACATTCAAGCTACGTCCCATTATGTGCACTTGAAATTGAAAAAGTATTTTCAGATGCTGGATTTCCCGAAGGGGTTTTCCAGACGCTGCTTATTGATGGGCCAACAGCATCGTCGCTTATCGAGAGAAAAGAGATAGATGCAGTATCATTGACAGGGAGCGTTTCTGCAGGAGAAAAGGTGGCAGAAGTTTGCGGACAGAACATGAAAAAGTTCGTTCTCGAACTTGGTGGAAGTGATCCTTTCATCGTACTTGAAGATGCTGATATTGAACAGGCTGCAAAGATCGCGGTTTTGAGCAGGTTCCAGGATGCTGGTCAGAGCTGTATCGCTGCGAAACGGTTCATCGTTATACAAAGTATTGCTGAAGAGTTCACCTCAAAGTTCGTGGAAATTGCTTCGAAACTCAAGGTCGGAGATCCAATGAATCCAGATACTGACATGGGTCCCCTTGTAAGAAAAGAACAGATCCAGATCATTGAGGATCAGGTGAAGGATTCGTTATCAAAGGGTGCAAAAGTGTTACTCGGAGGAGGAAGACTTCCTGGAAATGGGTATTTTTATTCCCCTGTTATCCTTACTGATGTAACAAAAGAAATGAAAGTTATAAATGAGGAAACATTTGCCCCGGTAGCACCAGTAATTCCAGTTAAAGATGAAGCAGAAGCGATAAGGATTGCTAATGATTCAGAGCTGGGTCTTGGTGCAAGTTTATGGACAAAGGACACTAATAAAGGTATTCATTTGTCAAGGGAACTTGAATCAGGAGTTGTAGTCATAAATTCCCTTGTTAAATCCGATCCACGCCTGCCTTTTGGAGGGATTAAGAAAAGCGGTATTGGACGGGAGCTTTCTAAATTCGGGCTCTATGAATTCATGAACATCAAATCCGTATCAGTGTTCTGAAATGAAATATGGCAGGCAACCTACACTTTCTACTGATCACGCATCGTAAATATAATTAAGTTCATCTATAGCAGATCAGGGCAAGGGTAATTATATTGGAGAGAGGATTTTCTTTATCAGTATATCTAATTAATCCGAATAGCTAAAATACATAATCAATAAAATCAATATATTGCGGTTATAGGAGATAATATGGATAAAAAAGAAGCCATTAAGTTATGCATATGCGGGCTTTGTCCCACATATATCGAATGCAGGGAAGAAATAGCATTTTGTCTTTCGACAATTGGAAAAAGCAAATGCATTAAAGAGGAAAAAGGATGTTTGTGCCCGGGCTGTCCGGTTCACGAAAAAATGGGGTTTAGACATGTTTACTACTGCATCCGCGGAAACGAAAAAGATCAGCTTGCAAAAAAGTAAAGCCTGGAAATGCAGCGTGTGCGGGTATATCCATAAGGGAAATGAGCCTCCGGAAGAATGTCCCCAATGCAGTAGTTCTTCTAAAGAATATTCGGAACTAAATGATAAGCAAAAACTCAGATACGATGGGGAAAAATTTGATGTTTTATTGATTAATGGAAGTTCTCACAGAGGTCATAATACTGGAGTTTTAGTAAGTTTGGCAGAAAAAGCTCTTAAAAGAACAGGCGTGAGTTATAGACTGTTTAATTTGAACGAATTGGATATTCAACACTGCTGGTGCTGCTACAGTATGAGGGATTCTGCATGCACATACCCATGCAGGAACCAGCTGGATGATGCGCCTGCACTCCATGAGATGATAGTTGATTCCAAAGCAGTGATCGTGGCTTCTCCTATAAATTGGAATAATATTTCTGCGCGATTAAAGGATTTTCTGGACAGGCTGACATGCCTTCAAAATCTTTATTTACTGAAAAAAGAAGGCTTAACTACTGGAAAAGTTGTTGGGATTTTAGTCAATGGCCATGAGGATGGAGGAATGAAAACGGCATTGGACATTTTTATTTATTTTCAGCAAATGGGGTATGTTCTTGCTCCGTTCGGTTTTGTATATAGAACTCATGGCGCACAATATAATGCAAAAACAGACGATGATTTTTTCAAAAATGACGACGTATTAAAGAAAGAAGTCGAGGGCATTATTAACAATGTTATTGAAACAATGAAACAGGATCTGGAAACAAACTTGAAAGATAAAATATTTCCTGTTTGTGAATGATGTTAATGAAGTTCGCCTGGGAATATGTGCAAGCAACCATGCATTCATATTAAATCGATTTCTTAATGACAGATGTGCCTCAAGAATTATGATTTATTTGAAAAATAGCCAGCAAATGAACGCAGAAAATGCAGATGCTTAGCAACAAATCTGCGTTTATCGGCGTCATGCCCACCGCAATGCAAAGACACGTAACTCCACGTATGGCGAAGCCATACGTCAAGGGTTGCGCCCCTTGAGGACGCGTCCACGTATGCCAGTACGCTGGCATACGTGTGCACGGCGTCAACTGACGTGACGGTTGACGTGAACGCGCCCTCCTAAGGCGCAACTCGGGAGGCCCGTGACTCTGGGCGCTTTTATCTGCGGTTAAATAAATTGAAAAAGTAGCTACGCAAGATTCAATTCTTTCAACTTCTCCTGTGTCGGTACCCCATTCTTATCCCAGCCCCTTAATTGATAATACTCATCCAGCGCTTTTTCAAATTCCGCCCTGTTTATTCCCTCATTCCCGAAGAATCGCTCAGGAAGGCAATCGTCCTTTCGCGAGAACCCCGCTTTATTATTGAACAGCCTTTCAAGGTTCCATATCCTCTCGCCACATTTCAAGAATTTTTCTGTGGAATAATCCACACCGGTTGCAGTACTTAGAAGATTTGCTAATTCTCTTTCCGAGATCGCAAATGATACGAACTTGCACAGCACCAGTGAGTCCAGGGACGCAGAGGCATTCTGTAATACCTGCACAAGTCCTGCTTTTCCTGAAAACGTCAGCCTGTCTACCTTTTCCGGCCTGCCGAGGACTTCTGGCGCCACCGTATATGCCCTCAGATGGCATCCTCCTCGATTGGAAGTGGCATAGGCAATCGCCATGCCCAGCACTCCTCTTGGGTCGTATCCCGGGATCTCAAGCCCTTTTACATGCATCGCGACATCTTTTCCACGCGATTGCGCAAATGTCTTTGAACCCTTTCCAAGGTCTTTGCCGATACCTTCATTCTCGCCGATTTTTTTTACAAGCCCGGATAACTCTTTCATATCCTCGCCCATTATCTCGGCATACGCCGCAATGGTAGAACCGGAGGATATAGTATCTATCCCATAATCATTGCAGAAGCGGTTGGCCCTGATTATCATATCCATATCCGCGTTGTTATTATCAGGCCCGTAGGCCCAGAGGGTTTCGTATTCCGGGACTTCGTATCCTTCCATTGCTCCGCTTTTAATTATGTGCTTGCACGCCACAACGCAATTATAACACGCATGTCCTTTAATATCATAATTTTCTTTGATGAATTCGCCTGAAATTTTATCCATACCGCTAAATTCACTTCTCTGAAAGTTCCCCGTGGGCAATATTTTCGTATAATTCATCAGGCTCGCCATAGCTGAAGTCCCGTATGTGGACAGACCTTTTGAAGATCCTGATTTCAAAAGACGGAGCGCATCCTGGCAGGCTTCCTCAAACCCCGCTTCATCCGCAATCGATGGTCTCCTGTCCCCTTTCACCACGATCGCCTTGAGCTTCTTTGAACCCATTACCGCACCCAGACCTCCGCGCCCTGCGGCATGAAAGTAATCATTCATGACATTTGCAATGGGAACAAGCCTCTCCCCCGCCCGCCCGATGCATGCAACGCGCCCTTTAGATAAGAGTTTATCCGTGCATGCCCTGACGTTCTCTCCCCATAATTGTTCTGCGTGATGTATCTCAATTTTTTCGTTCTCGATAGAAATATAAGATGGCTCCTCTGAAGCCCCTTTTATCAAAAGCGCATCTATCCCTGCGAACTTTAGCTCTTTCCCGAAAAAACCCCCGCTGCTGGAACCAAATATCGTTCCTGTAAGTGGGGATTTTGATACCATAGCGTGCCTGCCCGACATGGGAGCCCCCGTTCCGGTAAGAGGGCCAGTCGCGAATATAAGGAAATTTTCCGGGCCCAAGGGGTCGATATCGGTGCTCACAGCATCATAATACAGCTTAACTCCCAGCCCTCTCCCTCCGATAAAGTAATGAAGTGTACTTAAATCACTCTTTGTTTCTGTGATCTTCTCATCAGTCAGATCTATCTCTATGATCCTGCCTGCCCAGCCTTTCATATGATTTAGAATATGTTTTTTTGTATTAAAGATATGTGTGAGCGAAACTACCCCGAAGATTCCTCCCTCAATCCACTCATGATTTTCAATATCATATCGATATCCTTCGCTTCGTTTATCTTTTTGCGCTCGGATCTTATATTTTCCCTTTTTTTCAGGAACCACTGGGCTTTAAGCTTCAAATCACTATAAGCCATCATATCATATTTGCTGCATAAAGCTGCATACTCAAAAAATTCTCCTATCTGGTCCCCGAACGTTCGTGGCTGTAATAGTTCCCCCGTATCGAGATAATGTGCGATCCTGCGGAAGATATATGGATTACCGATGGCAGCCCTTCCTATCATTATCCCATCGCACTGCGTGTATTTCAGCACAAGCTCGGCTTGCTTTTCATCAGAGATATCCCCGTTTGCAATCACTGGGATCGAAAGCTCGTTTTTTATTTTCCTGATTATCTCAAGGTTTGATTTTCCTGAGTACTGCTGTTTTGGTGTCCTCCCGTGAACTGTTATCGCGCTTGCCCCTGATTTTTCAATGATACGTGCTATTTTCAGTGTTTCTTCATGGCTATTCAACACTCTTATCTTTGCAGTCACAGGCACATCAAGAGATCCCGATAATTTTTTTATTATATCTTCGACCTCCTCCGGCTTTTTTAAAAGCGCCGACCCGAACCCATTTCTAAGAACACACTGGGAAGGACAGCCAAAATTCATATCTATAAGTTCAGGCATGTGGATTTCTTGAAGGATGGAGGCTGATCTCACCAGGGCGTCGGCACTGGAACCAAGTAACTGGATACCAAAAGGCCGCTCATCCATGCAGGTAACGCCCCTTGCGATACTCTTCGGGTTCTTTCTTACGATTCCCTCAGAACAGGCCATTTCAGAGTACACAAGGGAGGCACCATGTTTTTTGCAGAGAAGCCTCATTGGCAAGTTGGTGACTCCGGACATGGGGGCAAGGAGGAGACATCCGTTCAATCTCAATTTTCCGATATTCATACGTTTTGTTCTGTCATATGTTTTTCTTGAATAGAAAAGTATTTTCCAGATGTAGCCGTTTCATTACTTAAATTTAATCATTTGTGAAGATTTCGGGCTCTAGACTAGAAATCGCATCAATAAGTAAAAAAATATAAATAGTAGTATTGCAAGATAGAATATTATGAAAGTTGTTTTTAGAATTATCGGCTCTGAGGACGACCTTGCCGATGTAAGTGACAATGAAGAGAACGTACATTTCTGTTTCAGGCCTTCTGAAAAAAACATTTTTGAAGTGGTGAATAAATGCCCGAGGCTGAAAAGAATACAATTGCCTTCGTCATACCACAAGACGATTTCAAATACCACAAAGATGTTTTTAAAAATGAGAAATGTGAAATTGGTTGTTGGGGATATCTGGGGTCACAGGACTGATATCGATAGATTTGCGGAGATCGATGTTTAGTGATGGAGATTTACATCTCATATCTTCGCGGCAAGTATAACCGTGAGCTGTTCAAAGCTGAATCTTTCCACAGCCTTATTTGTTACCGTATAACCCAATGATTCCATCATCTCTTTTACCTGTTCTATCCCCGTAAGAGAGGATAAGACCATCAGAATCCTGCCCTTTTCAACAAGGCGATCACCTGCATTCTCAAGAAAACTGTAGATCACCCTCCTTCCATCGTATCCCCCATCCAGAGCCGTGTTCATCCAATCCTTTGTCCTTTCGCCTTCTCCGGTTGGCAGGTATGGTGGATTGAAGATTATCATGTCAAATTTTCCTTTAAGGCAATGCAAGAGATCTCCTCTTATGACCTCTACCCCGTTTTCTTTTGTGGTCTTTACTGCATGTGGGTTAATATCGATACCGATAACACTGGCTTTTGAATGTTCTTTTATAACCCGTGATATTATCCCGCTTCCACATCCGACTTCTAAAACGGTTTCCGATTCTCTTATTTCCGACAATGCCGCATCAGCAAGCATGAATGAATCTTCCGAAGGTTCATATACATTTGGTGCAATTTTTACTGTAGTATTCTTATATGAAATCTTCATTGGGAGGCCTGATACATTTCAGGAAATAGAAAAGTGGGGAAAAGCCTTATTTTGCTATTTTCCCATTTGCTACTCCGGTGGCATGACAGTCTGCGCAGAACTTGGGCTGATGACAGTCACTGCAAACTTTACCAATCAAAACCTGCGTCTTATGTGTTTTTAACCAATCGCTCGGATGTTCATTGCCGTGACAATTGGCACACAGGTCCTTTTTTATTTCCGGTGAATGCAGAACATTGGAGTGACAGTTGTAGCATGCGATCTTATTGTTCGTGACATGGGTATTGTGCACTAAGCTGAAATCATCGTACTTGTCAACTCTCTCCTTGACATTGTGGCAGGAGAAGCATTTCTCTTTCGGAACAATGTCATTAGCATTGCTTGATATATTGGTATGGCAGGTCAGGCATTCAAATCCCCGGCTCAAATGACTTGTATGATTGAAGTTCGTATAATTGCTGTGCGTCATTTCCTTCGGTGGACCGTGGCAGGAGGGGCAGCCGGATATTGACGTATTGCCCGCCACATCCCTGAAGTGACATGTAAAGCATGTTGAATTCGTGACCACGATATGCCCGACATCGTTGCTCGCCATATTAGGATGGCACTGCATGCATGTAGGATCTGTTACTGACTGATGTTCTCTCATCCCTATTACAAGCATGGAGTGGCAGCTCGTGCATGTTAGTGATATTCCTCTTTTGGATTCGAGCAGGTGATTTTTATGGCTGAAGTTCACGCCCATGTAACCGATATCTGAAGAAAAGATATGCTTCTCATGGCAGGCAAGGCAGTTTTTGTCCATGACCTTAGCATATAATTGGCCTGAATATTCATCAACTGTCGTCTCATAGCTGTAGAATTGCATTAGTCCATTGATCTTGCCTTTGATATGCCCGATTAACCCGGGTTCATAATGGCATTCCACACATCGAACATCATTATGCGAGGAAGTTCGCCATGAGTCATAGTAAGGCCTCATAATATGGCAGTTCTTCCCGCAGAAAGCAGGATTCTCGGTTATTTCAAGCATTTTCTCAGAAACTACTACCACTGCTGAGAACATGACTACTAATATTATAATTATTGGAACCTTATTTGCTGAAATCCAATTCTTTATGATTGTTGTAGATGATATTTTATCCATTGAATGTACCTTTCACCGTTTCTTTATCAAATATATTATCGCAAAAATCCCGAACAACAGGACTATCCCTGGCCATGAAGCTCGCGGCACCGTGGGTTCTGCGCCCGAAGCCTCGTATTCCGCCTTTTTGGCCCAATCCACTCCGCTTTGGATTTGCTCGTCAAAGTTCTTCAGATCAAATCCATGCCACAGGGAAGGAATCTCATCCAGTACTGCATTTGCCTTGTCCAGATTCATCTGTGCTGAAGATATATCATTTCCCTTTGCTTTGGCATCGGCAATGGCATTTTTCGCTTTCATTACCTCTGCCTGGAATTCACCCGCCTTTTCGAGAGCCTTTTTTGCATCCTGCGGAACGCTCGCTGTTGCTATCTGATCTACTGAATTATGGCAAGCACTGCACAGATTGGTCAGCTCCGAGGATTTGAGCACCTTGAAACTGTGAGGTTGATGGCAGGTTGTACAGGATGGACCTTGTGATGTGGATCTCAATCTCTGGTAATGCATGGTGTTCTTGAAATGGTCAAGTTCTGCAGTATGGCATTTCCCGCATGTTTCCGGGATGTTCTTAAAATAAATGGTGCTATTCGGGTCGGTTATATTTTTCATTGAGGCATGGGCTCCCGATTCTGTGTTCGCGCGCGCATCCCCGCCATGGCATTTGTCACATGTGACATAATATATTGAATGGGTGGAATCTGACCACTGCTGAAAATTATCCGAAGCTCTTTTCCTAATGACATCCTCATGGCATTCAAGAGAGCATGATATGTTCCTTTCGGTATGATTAATTCTTATTTCGTTAAATCGTTTCTGCTCATCTGTAAAAGGAGACAAAGCCTTATGGCAGTCAACGCATGAGTTATTGAGAACGTCTAAATGTGATGCCCCTGCAGAACCCACGAAATATACAAGGAATAAGCAGCAAAGGGAAATCCGTATGCATGTATTTTTTTGTCTTCTTGTTTTCAAAAACATTTTTCGCTTCCACCGTTATTGTGATGATAAATATCCTATCTTCCTAAATATTCATATCTTCCATTAAATATCCTATCTTCAAGTAATTCCTATAAGCCAAAACCTAGTACCCGTTTTTCAATCTGGCAAATTTTAATAATCTGACGATCTAATACAATAAATACCTTACGATTAGTGAATTTTTTTGTCTTTTAAAATTTATTCCGCAACCTCTTCATCCATATCTTTCCATGGTGGAAGTATGTACGTTACAACTAAAAGGATGATGAAAGGAATTATCATTATTATAATCGCTGGCAGCACACCTTCCTGGCTGAAGAAAACCGGAACATAGGTAAGGGTTCCGCTGAGGCTCTTTGAGATCTCCTGCCCTCCAATTACAACATTCCATCTCATCGCGAACACGCCTATCACGACAAAAATGGATGAAATCGCGATCATTATCATCTTCAGCGTTTCACGATTCTTCATCATACCCACCAGAAGAATAAGAATGAACGGGATGAAAATACCCAATCCAAGTTGAACACCGTAGAAAGTAGTGGCGATCTTATCGGAAAGAAGCCTGTTGATTATATCGATCCGCTCAAGCGACTCATATTTCATGCTGATGATCTCAAGCATTTCCAGTGTGAAGTCCAATATCAGGAAAATCCACAGGTAATGTGCCAGTGAATGAAGGCATTTGTGGTCTATAGCATGTTTTCGTATCTTCATGGCCGCAATATACAGCAGGATCAGAAGAGCTATCCCCGATACAATGGCTGACATCAGGAATATGAGAGGCATAAGCGGGGTAGACCACCAGGGATTCGCCTTGATCCCACCAAATATGAAACCCACATATCCATGAAGGAAAGCTGCGGAAGGAATTCCTATTATTGCAAGCCTTTTGGCGAGTTTTTCATCCTGATGCAAGGCCTTTTCTGAAATATCGTATGAGAAAAGAGCCAGCGCCGAGTATAATAGTTCTTTCCATCCCCTGGAATTATGGGCCATCTTGACTATGTCCTCTCTGAAGGATAACCAGATTTCAAGCACGACCACAATCAGATAAAACGAATATATATATCCAAATCCCGACATTGCGGAGGTAAGATGAGGGGTGAACATGATCTCGATCCCTCGCTCTGGATGCCCAAGATGTGTAAGCAACGGCATTGTCGCGACTAACAGGAAAGAGAGTGCCGTAAGTAGCGCGAATCTGGCAACAGGCCTTATCTCTTTTTTTCCAAAAACATGATACAGCGATGATGCGATAAAAGCTCCCGCTACGAGCCCGGTTATATATGGATATAATACGATCAGTACGCTCCATTGTATTTCAGCTTCATTTGGGTATATGTATCCCCAGATCAAACTCTCCATCATTTCACATCCATGTCCAATCCAACATAATATACCTTGGGTTTCGTTCCCAGGTCAATTTTAAGAACACTGATCCTTTCCTTATCCAGGATCTTATTGACCGCGCTGTCTGGATCTCTCAAATCCCCAAATATCCTGGCGCCCACCGGACATGCCTGTACGCAGGCGGGCAGAAGACCCTTTGTGATCCTGTGATAGCACCAGGTACATTTGTCAGCTGTCTTCCTTTCAGAGTTAAAATATCTGGCACCATAAGGGCACCCCTGGATACAGTAGCGGCAGCCGATACAGTAATCATAATCTACAAGCACGACCCCATCCTTTGTCTCATATGTGGCCCCAACGGGACAGACCTGAACACAGGGTGGGCTGTCGCAATGGTTGCATATCTTGGGAACATAAAAGGCTTTTTTGATTTCATCGTCCGGGATATCATCCGTAAACCCATCTATGCTTCCATTGGGTGAATCTATTTTGACTTCCCCCTCTTTCAGGACCCTGTATCTTTCAACCCATGTCCTGTAAACGGGTTCGTCAAAAGGGACATGGTTCTCAAGCTTGCATGCTCTCGCGCACCTGCCGCATCCTATGCATTTTCGGGTATCGATGACATAGCCCCAGTAATGCTTGTTCCAATCATATTCAGCAGGGGGGGGATCCTTGGCTGCACTGCCGTTTGTTACAATCGATTCTACAACAGCACTGCCCGCTACTGCCCCTATGATAACCCTGCATCCGAATTTCGTGAATTCTCGTCTTGATAAGCTCATGTTAATCATCCCTTATACGAACCACGGTTTGTGCGGGTTATGGCAGTAAGTACATTGTAAATTTTCACCGTGGGATTCCGGATCTATCTGCGGGAAATCAGAGGGTCGTGATATCCGCTTAAAGTGACACAGGCCGCAGAAATCCCTTGAAGCGTTTGCCGGCGTAGGCATTATCCTTACATTACTGACATGGTTCTCCGAAGCTCCATGGCAGGTTTCACAATTGACTGTTTTATGCCCTGAGGTGCTCCAGATCGAATAGATAGTCGTATGGCAACTTTCTTCACCACAACTTGCAGAGCCTGCATGTTCTACGGGTAGATTTCTGAGATCATTAACAGAGTTACCCCTGTACCACCCGTACTGACCGAAGGTTTCGGGAACTATCAGGGATCTTACGAATATAAACCCGATTATTGCAATGAACAACAGCATAAAAGCCCGTTTCAAGTGTGGCTGCATTAATTTCACCTGTATATGTGACCGAATATCGTTTTTATCAAGTTTTTATTCCCTGTTCTTTCTTAATATATACAGTACAGCCAGCAATGAGATAACTCCTGCTAATCCCACAAACCCAGGGGCCTTGGGAGTCTCTGTTATTGATGGACCTGGTGTCGGTTTGACAATATCTTCGGCCTGATTTATTTCCTTGTTGGCCAAATCCACCTGATCTTCAAAATGCGTGAGATTGAACTCATGCCACATGGGCGCAAGAGCTTGAACCATATTGATCGCATTATCTGTATGCATCTGCGCCTGTGTTACGTCAGTCCCATTCTTCTTGGCAAAGAAGATATCCTGCTGGGTCATATCGATATTGAATTTTAACTTGTTCACTTTCCCAAGCAGGTAGTCTGCCTGGGCAGGAATGTCGTATGGTGCGACCTTTTTGTAAATTGAATGGCAGGTACCACAGAAATTCCTGAACTCTTCCGGATTCAATACCTTGAAAGTATGAGGTGCATGGCAAGTGGTACACGTCGGGGCGGTTTGTAATGCCTCCAGCTTCTGATAATGTTTGCTGGTCTGGAAATTATCCAATTCTCTTGAATGGCATTTACCGCACGTTTGGGGGACGTTGGTATAATACACCGGGCTTTCAGGATCGGTAGGTTTCTTGATACCAACATGCGCTTGATCTTTTGAGGCTTGCTTTGGATCTCCCCCGTGGCACATTTCACATGTTATTCCCTTCAGACCGTGAAGTGACTCTGACCACTGCTGATAATTTGCGGTAGCAAGCTGCCTTACCCTGTCTTCATGGCATTCGAGTGAACAGGAAACGTTTCTCTCAAGATGCTCTATCCTTATCTGGTTAAACTGTTTCTGTACTTCAAGGAATGGAGATAATGTTTTATGGCAATCGATGCATGAATTTTCAGAAGCCACAGCCTGTGGGATCAAGAACAGGATTCCCGTTAATACTAAAAAAGTTATTGTACTAAATTTTACTTGCATTTTTTCAGACCTACCCGTTTTCGTGATTCGTTTTAATATATGTCTTCCTTATTAGACCTATCCATTTTTTACCAACACAATTTGTTAATCTATATATATAACTTTTGGTGTTATTCCGTATTTTGGACAGAGAGCCAATGCATAGTGAATATTATGAATCGAAATCGATGTCATCTCAAACCTGTATCATGAAACAATATCTATATGAATTAAAATGATGTAAAAGTAACCCGAATATATTCAGCAGTTATCAATATGACGAAAGACATCCTGACAAAAGTAAAACTCGCAAAAAACGCCTCCATCCAGCTTGCAAGCGTCCCCTCTCATATAAAGAACAAAGCCCTTGCCGGAATGTCAAAAGCCCTTGACTCGAACAGAGAAAAAATAATCTCAGCTAATAAGAAAGACATTGCTGCAGCTGAAAAACTTGCTGAGGCCGATAAACTTTCAGAGGCTCTTATCAAAAGGCTGAAAGTGGACGATCCCAAACTGGACGAGATGATCGCGGGGATAAACGATGTAATCAAATTTGAAGATCCGGTTGGAAAGACCCTTTCAGCCCTTGAGCTTGACAGAGGTCTTGAGCTTTTCCAGGTCAGCTGCCCGATTGGATTGATAGGGGTCATCTTCGAATCACGCCCGGATGTAGTGCCGCAGATAATGTCGCTTTGCCTTAAGAGTGGGAACGCCACCATCTTCAAAGGCGGAAGCGAAGCCTCAAATTCCAACAGGACTATCTTTGATTTGCTTGTGGATGCGATCGAAAATGTGGAAGGCATGCCGAGAAGTGCTTTTGCGCTCATGGAAACCAGGGAAGAGGTCAACGAAATGCTGAAACTCGATGAGTACGTCAACCTCATAATTCCAAGGGGCTCGAATGAATTCGTCAAATACATTCAGGATAACACGAGGATTCCTGTGCTCGGTCATTCCGCAGGTATATGTCATGTATACGTTGACAGCATCGCGGACCTGACTAAAGCTTACGACGTATGCTATGATGCAAAGGTCCAATATCCAGCAGTCTGCAATGCCATGGAAACACTGCTTGTGCACAGGGATATCGCCGAAAAGTTCCTGCCTGAGATGGGAAAGCGTTACAACGGCGCAGGGGTGGAACTGCGGTGCGATAATGGGTCATTCGAAATCCTATCGAAAATGGGGTTCCTGAAGGCCGTGCTTCATGCCACAGAAAAAGACTGGAGAACCGAGTACAACGACCTGATCCTTTCCATCAGGATAGTGGATTCACTGGATGAAGGAATTGAGCATATCAATAAATATGGTTCTCATCATACCGATGCCATTGTCACAGAAGATAAAAGTAATGCTGCCAGGTTCATCGAGCTTGTAGATTCATCCAGTGTCATGTGGAACGCCTCCACACGTTTTTCAGATGGTTATAGATACGGAAAAGGTGCAGAAGTAGGTATCAGCACGAACAAAATCCATGCCCGAGGCCCTGTTGGGATGGAAGGGCTTTTGATCTACAAATATGTGCTGCTTGGGAATGGCAACAAGGTTGCTGATTATGTCGGCAAGGAAGCCCGTAAATATACCCATAAGAAGTTAAATTTAAGACTTTCAGATAAAATGAGCAGAGTATGAAAACGGTTCCTGAAAGTAAGGTTGATAGAAGAGAGCTTTTTAAGGACATCAAACGGATCGTCATTAAGATCGGAACGTCATCTCTGAGCAGCGAAAATGGAACTTTCAACCGCAGGCTGACAGAAAATATCGCCCGCCAGGTGGCAAAACTCAGGGAGAAAGGAAAAACGTTGATCGTAGTAAGTTCAGGTGCCATAGGGATAGGATGCGAGGAACTGAAGATGAAAGCGCCCCTGCGGGAAATCCCGCTCAGGCAGGCCGCCGCTGCTGTAGGCCAGAACATCCTGATGCAGGAATGGATGGCAGCCTTCAATAAATACGACCTCAAGGTGGCACAGATACTGCTGACCTATGAAGCCTTCTCGAACCGTATGACCTATCTTAATCTTCGGAATTCCATCTCGGCTCTCCTGGAAGCCGGTGTAGTTCCTATAATCAATGAGAACGACCCGATATGCGTGCATGAGATAGAAGCGACCTTCGGGGATAATGACAAGCTCTCTGCAATGGTGGCAAGCAAGGTCGAGGCAGAGCTTCTGATACTGTTATCCGATATAGATGGTTTGTACAATAAGAACCCCAAGAAAAATGAAGATGCGCAGCTAATAAGCGTAATAGAAAAGATAACGCCTGAAATCGAGAGCTACGGCGGGAGTCCTACAAGTTTGAAAGGCGTTGGGGGCATGAGGACCAAGATAGAGGCTGCCAAGATAACATCCATAGCTGGATGCCACATGGTTATAGCCAACAGCAACTTTGATGATGGGGTAATGAAGATCGTGGAGGGAGAAAACATCGGAACGCTCTTCCTTGCAAAGGATGGGAAATACAAGAACAGAACGCGCTGGATAATCCTCTCGAAACCTTCTGGAAAGCTTATCGTGGATAAAGGTGCGGAAAAGGCGATAAGGAACAAGAGAGGGCTTTTACCTTCCGGGATCATCGATGTCACCGGCCCGTTTGACAGAGGTGATATTATCGAGATGGAAAGCGATGGGCTGGTATTTGCTAAGGGTATCACGGATTATACCTCATCCGAATTGAATAAGATCAAGGGAAAACACTCCGATATGATAGAAAAAGTACTCGGATACAAGAATTACGATGAAGTTGTCAGGAAGACGAATATAGGGCTGCTGTAATTCTTGAGTTCACATTTATTTTGGGAGTTGGGCGTGATTTTCACTCTATATCTTGCTCATACCTGGAAGTGCTATAATGAGGACCCATGATTATAGGATCCCCAGAAAATATGAAAATGAAATTCCAATCCGGTCAGGCGACAGAAAAAAGCTATCTTTGATCTTTCCTCAATTCCTTCAATTTCTCAATCTTTTCCAGCGTTCCATTAACCGCTTCCCTCTGCTGGTTTTCAAGCTGAGAGATTATATCATTGAAGCCGATTTTAAGCGAGTATATCTTATAAGGTCTTCCCTTACCCACCTTTTTCTCTTCACGCTCATTTATCCATTCCCGCTCCTTTAGCTGCTTTATTGCAATGCTTACTTCGGGCTGATACAATCTGGCCACTCTTTCCAGGTCTACCGATGTAGCATTATCCACATTCTGAAGATAGCTCAGAGTTCTGGCAATATTCCTGCTCATACCAATTGCAATAAGTGCATCGGCAATTTCCTCGTGCTTATCATCGAGTTGTTTAATATTGCGTTTTTCCATAATGATTTCCCATATTAGTTCTTGCAATAAGTCATACTGTTATTATATTAATCTTTCGATACGTTATCTTTTACTCACTAATATTCACCTCAAAAAAAGCAGAAATTACAGAAAATAGTTTTATAAAGATTGATAAAATTTCTATTATTATTTGTTAGAGGGAACTGCTGAAGAGATCAGAAGAATCCTAAATGCACTATTTGAAAAAGATTAGTTTGATTCATGTAAAATTGAATGAATCAATATGCAAATCCGAAATCATTCCAAGCTGTATTACTTCGATTGGAATTACATTTTTTATACAGTATCTATGAACCCTTGGGTCATGATTAGTTTCACCCCGCTTGGATATTCCCTTTATAATTACCGAACAATTCTTAATTGAGGTGACATATATGGATTTATTCTGGAGCGGTCTTGTTAACAGAGCATCCGAACACACATGGAACGAAAGGAAAAGCCAGTTCAGTATTGTACATGAAACAGCTATAAAAAAAATAGAACTTGAAAAATCCTTAGAGAATTAGCTTTAATTCAATATGTTATTGAAATAATTGGAGAAGATAGACTTTAAGAAAACATACCCAGAATTTTAACGAATGAGGAAGAGTTACGCTCATAGTGACAGCTCTCATGATAAGGATGGCGTTCTAAATGTTTGTGCAAATAGGGATGATATGAAAATTAGCTTTCTCGGAACTAATGGATGGTATGATACAGATACTGGAAACACTATATGCACCCTCATAGAAACCAATAGCCACTTTATTATTCTTGATGCTGGCAATGGATTTTATAAAATAGACCGGTATATTGTCAACACCAGCAGGAAACCGATATACCTTTTTCTCAGCCACTTCCATCTTGACCACATCATCGGCCTGCACATTCTGAATAAATTCAATTTCCGGCAGGGACTGCACATTTATGGACAGGAGGGTACAAAAGATATACTTGACAGAATAATCAATACGCCTTACACGGTTCCGTTTTCAAAATTGCCTTTCAAAGTTGATATTCATGATCTTCCTGAAGGGCGCCATGAAGTTCCATTTTCAGTAGAATGTCGATTCCTGTTTCATTCTGCAAAATGTATGGGATATCGATTTGAACTGGATGATAAAATAATAGCTTATTGCGCTGATACCGGTATTTGTGAAAATGCAAAAGAATTATCGCGAAATTCTGATCTCCTGATTACAGAATGTTCATTTAAGAGTGGATATAATAATGACAATTGGCCGCATTTGAATCCTGAAGGGGCAGCGCGGATAGCAAAAGAGGCAAAAGCAAAAAAAATGGTTCTATTGCACTTCGATGCAAATATCTACCAGACATTACGGCAGAGGAAAGAAGCCGAGGAGAAAGCGAGAGAAATATTCCATAATACGATTACCACACTTGATGATATGCAATTTGAAATATAAAATATTGACAGTATTGGCAAGAACCAACTCTATGGTAATTATTCTTCAATCGCGACTGAATGCCATCGGCATTCATCAGAATTCAAGCTCATTCCCGCCAATGCCAAAAACTGAAGTCGTATTGCAGGGTGAAAAAGAAAAATACTTAATCCTTACTGTCATTCTGGGATAGTACTGCGAGTGCACATGAACTATGACTACATTATTGTGGGTGCAGGGGTCGTAGGAAGCTCTACTGCCTATCATTTGAAAGGTGCACAACCTGAGAGCAAGATATTGCTCATTGATAAGAACCGTACCGCAGGTGCAGGGAATACGGCAAAGAGCGCAGCTCTTTACCGGAACTTTTTCTCATCTTCCATAAGCAGGATTCTTGCAGGCAGTTCCATCAAGTATTATCTGGAACTTGGCGATAAGGTCCAGATAGACCCAATAGGTTATCTCTGGCTATTTTCCGAAGAGCAATGGAAAAAATCCCAAAAAGCCATACGGCCCCTTGATCCGAAAAATGACCGATTCGAAGTACTGGACAGAACAGGATTATTTGATATTCTCAGGCTGAATACCGAAGCAAAAGGCTTTTTCCCCGATGTTCATAAAGGGATATACTGCCATCTGTGCGGCTCCATCTCCGCGATGGCTCTTGCAAAGCATTATGCTTCCGGGTTTGAATCATTAGGTGGACATGTCCGTTTCAATACCGATATTAAAAGCTTCATTCTGACAGGTCAGAACAGCCGCTACGCTCCATGGGATGGAGTTAAAGTCAGCGGGATCATGGATCAGAATGGCGATACCTATCAGGCCACGCGATTTGTTATTGCTACCGGGGCATGGACGCATGATCTACTCGCTCCGATCGGTATCGCCTCAGGCATACTTCCCAAAAAGCGCCAGCTCTTCGCACTGAGTATTACGGATCCGGCCCAACTCCTGGTCAACAAGAATTCTTCACCTGCTATTATCCTGCCTGCGGGAGGCGTTTATATCAAACCTATACTTGATAGAAATCTGCTGATTATTGGCTGCGCAGACGACCTTGGCCAGCCATTCCTGATGTCCGATCTCGAGCCGGATCCTCTCTATTTTCACATGGCAATTGAGCCGGTTTTAAATCACTATTTCCCCGAGCTTCTGGGGTACACGCTGTCTCTCAAATGGGCAGGATACTATGACTATCATTGGCCTGACATGACCCCGGTTATCGAATCCGTGTCCAATCTGACATGGGTGAGCGGAACTTCCGGGAGCGGCATAATGAAAGCCGATGCCATTGGGCGGATCGCGGCCGCAGGATTACAGGGACATGAAGAGGCAATGCTTGCGGATGGGACAAGGTTCAAGGTATCCAGACTTTCGCTGCGCAACAGGGATGTTGAAATGGAAGAGCTAATAATCTGAAACAACCAGAATCAAATCATTTGACCTTTAACTTCTCCACTGTCTCCATAATATTCTTCCAGTGTTTTCCCTGCCAGTAAACCTGCCCGCAATTATCGCATATCCAGAACTCTGTCCCGCTCTCAAGCCTCAACTGGTATACATAATCTTTCTTTTCAACAAGCGACATCTCACCGGGCTTTATCTTTCTGATAGCTGAATTGCATAATGTACACCTGTCCATCTCTGGTTCGAATCTGATATTGAATTCATCGTGCATCTCCTTGAGCTGCTCAGTGATCTCGGAAGACCGTATCAGATACGAGGTAATCCCCTTTTTCATGGCCTTCCTGATGAGAAGCCTGTCCCTGGAAACCAGGACCCTCCCCTCAGTTTCTGCCAGCCTGAAAAGAAATTCATCCTCGTTCTCCTGCTTCCCGATCCCAAGAGTGTCGTATCCCAGAAGGCGAAGCCATCGCGAAAGCCTACCAAGCATCCTGTCCATTATAAATTTCATAAATAATTTGTCTTATGAGCTTTTAGGGTTGCTCCTGACAAGCGATGTCACCACCGCGATCCCGCATATGACCGCAGAAACGACGTACGTATCATGGAATGCCGGAAGGAAAGAACCGTCAACATTTCCATAATAGACATACCTGTTAGAAAATACTGCCCCAGAAACCGCTATGCCTATAACCATGCCCATATTCCTCATGGTTCCCAGTGTACCTGCTGCAATACCCAGCTGTTCCTTTGGGAGCGAACCCATTATTATGCTGTTATTCGGCGCCTGGAACAATCCCAGTCCGAGGCCGAGAAGGGCAAGACGCGACGTGACGTCGATAAAACCCGCTGACGATTCCATGGAACTTAGCCACAGTATGGATAAGCTTGATATCCCTATTCCGATTGAACTCAGCACATACGAGCTCGTCCTGTCCGAAAGCCAGCCGCTCACCGGGGATATAACAGACATCACAAGCGGCACTGCCAGGAACACAATACCTACGTCCTCCGGTGAGTATCCAAGTTCTTTTTCCAGGAAGAAAGGCATCATAAGGATGACGCTGAACATTGCCATAAAACTTATAAGCGCACTGATATTGGCGGCTGCGAACGGCCTGTTCCTGAAATGCCGCAGTTCCATCATGGGATGCCTGGCTTTGTTCTCAACAATAATAAATAACACAAAAAATACGAACGAGAGGATGAAAAGCGAAGTAATATAATATGAACTCCAGCCGAATTCCTGGCCCTGGCTCAAAGCGAGCAATAACAAGATGAGACTTATAAAAAGGGTAAGAGCGCCCGCCGCATCAAAGGTTTGCCCCTGCGTGGTTTCTTCCTCCCGGAGAATTCGGACTGCCATCGCCGTACCGAAAATCCCGATAGGTATATTGATATAAAAAATTGACTGCCAGCCCACATGCTCTATCAGAAACCCGCCTGCTACAGGCCCGGCCATTGAACCTATGGCGACTACTGTTCCTATCAGACCCATTGCCTTGCCTCTCTCCCTTGGAGGGAATGCATGCGTGATTATCGCAACCCCGGTAGCCATCAGCATAGCAGCCCCTATGCCCTGTACTATCCTGTAGAATATCAACTGGTTTTCAGTTGCTGAAACCGCGCACAATCCTGACCCTATCGTAAAAAGGGCAATTCCACCAGCAAATATCGTTTTTCTTCCGACCATATCAGAAATCCTTCCGAGGCTGAGGAGAAGGCTTGTGATCGTCAGCAGGTATGCCATGACTACCCATTCGATAGTTGTTATATTGGTCTTGAAGTATTCAGTGAGCGTGGGAAGAGCCACGTTCACGATGCTCGTATCCAGTGTGGCCATAAAAATGCCTATCCAGATAGTGAACATCGCTTTCCACTTGTATTCCATTCACAGTCCCTTCACATGTTTAAGGATATGCCCCATCTCGGGCAGAACAAGTTCAAGGGCAAGCTTAACCGCATTTGGCGAGCCTGGAAGGCAAAATATCGCCTTCTGGCGGGATACGCCTGCAATTGCCCTGGATAGCATCACTGCGTTTCCTATCTGTTCTATGCTTTTCTGCCTGAACAGTTCCCCGAAACCGGGCATCTCTTTTTCAAAAAATGACATCACGGCTTCTATGGTCACATCTGCGGGGGAGAGACCTGTTCCTCCGGTCGATAATATCACATCGGCTTCCGAATAAAGGCCCCTCTTCAATGCTTCCCGGATCATATCAATATTATCAGGGAGCAGCTCGTAATGCACCACCTCGCTCCCCTGTACCTCGACCATTCCCCAGATAAGTTTTCCTGAAGCATCCTCGGCTCGTTCCGGCCGGTCAACGTTACCATATTTCTCGTACCGTGAGGTGCTTATAGTTAATATTGCACATTTGTAAGGCCTTTGCGAATTTTCTCTGTGAAGCCGCGGTATGTCCATAAGGGTTCTTATATCCTGAAGGATATATGAATGTATTTATAATGAGATTTCTTGCCGTTGATGTTGGAATGGGAACACAGGACATACTGCTATTCGACAGCGAAAGAAATATCGAGAACTGTGTCAAGATGGTACTGCCTTCCCAGACACAGATTCCCTTCAGGTTTGCAGCGCCTTTTGGGGATATGATGCTCACCGGCTGCTTCGGATTGACGGATGCCTATATCAATCATGCAGGAGATTAAGAGAGCGAAGGCATGAATAGGGAATTATACAGACCTGTGATGGACGCCATAGCCGCTTTTATTTTGATCGTGGTTGTTAAGCTCGTTGCACTCCTCACTCTCAAGGATGTTGGGACAATTTATCTGGCTCTGGATTTTATCCTTTCCCTTTTGGTGATCGTCGTTCTGTTGAGATTCAGGAAGGATTTCAATCACCAGCTGAGTATAGCTTTGCCGGGGTACCCTGAAACCAGGTCGGCAGTATCCGGGCTCGTTTTTCTACTCGTTGTACTCACTCTTTTCGGGATGTTCACACCCTTCTCAGGCCTTCTGCCGCATGGTGCATATAATATTATTTTTTTCATTCTGGCACTGGTTCCGGTTTATTCCCTCTGGAATATCTTATATAAAAAAAGGGGCAGATTTTCAGACCTTATGGAGTATATCATAGCCGAGGAAAAGAAAAGATGTTCCTGCGGCTGGGAAAATCCAGGATCGAATAAGTATTGCGGCAGGTGCGGGTCGCCTCTTCCGGAAAATGAGGTCATTAGGAACGAATTCAATTAGTATTCGAGAGAATTACCCTTCCATTCAGTAGGCCAAAAATTATTCTTCAACCTTAGCTATTTTTTCTTAAAATGAGCGTTCCACAAATTAGATTCCAGACAATGTTTGTCTATGATAATAATAATAATCATATAATTATGATAATTGTAATGATAGATTTTAAATAGTATACATACAATACTTTTGATTAGGTATGAGTTTCACGAAAATTCTCTCCAGGATAATTTACTTTCTAAAATCCCAGGATGCGGTATCTGAGGTGATGGATTTTGTCATATTTGCTGGAATTCTCATACTCTCTTTAAGCATTATAGGAATTGCAGGCTATCCAGTATTAAAAAATACCCAGAAGAACATACTTATAGAAAACACCAAGCAGAGCTTTATTCTACTTGCAGCTAATATCAATAAAATAGTGCTCGGACAGGCACCTTCGCAGAGCATGGAATTAAAGGTGGACGGAGGAACGGTCAGTGTTACAGGCAACAGTACGATCAATATAACAGCGAAAAACTCAACCGGCCAAACAATAACGCTGGTTGATCAGCAAATGCGCAGCATTCAAAGTTCAACAGAGGATACTGTTATTGCTTATGAGGGAACTGGGGCATGGGCAAAATATCCAGACGGTGCCGTACTCAATTTTTATGAGCCTCTTTTAGCCAGACAGGACAATATCCTTTTTGTGCCAGTTGTATATGTAAGCGGAGATTCATCTGCAGGAGGCAGCGGTATAATAAATGTTAAAGTTAAAGGGGTGCAGAGTATCGCTTTTTATGGTAATATGAGCAATATCACGGTCACAATCGCTAGCAGCTACTCAGACGCCTGGAAGGATTACTTCATAAGCAAACTTAAATGGGATAGCTGTAACCCCAATGAATGTACCGCTCGACTCAATACACCCAATGTGGACGTCTATATACTGAACATCCAGATGGACACGGTGATCGAATGATGTTCCTAAGATCTGAAAATGGAGAGTCTGAGGTTACAGGTCATTTATTAATACTGAGCTTGACTCTCATAGGGGTGGGCATGATAACAGTGCTCAGCATGTCTACGATCTACAACCTGCAGGATATGTTAAGTACTAAGAATGCTGAGCAGACCTTTAATATATTTAACATGTATGCAACCCAGGCAATAATTGGGCAATCGCCGAGCCAGATAGTTAATATGAATCTTGGAGGAGGAGCCGTTACAGTTGAACCCAATAGTACAGGCAGAGAAAGTTACATAACAATAAAACGAGAGAAAATAAATGATATTGTTACAATACCCATGGGAAAGGTAACTTATCGCAATGGAGACTGGATAGTAGCTTACGAAGGAGGTGGAGTGTGGTCGAAATACCACTCATCTGCTTCTGCGATGCAATCTCCTCCAAAATTTGATTATAATGGTGTTACTTTAACCATTGCAGATATCAATATTAGAGGTAATGGCTCGGCTGGTGGGAAGGGGATTGCTTCTGTTTTCTTTAAAAAGGATAACCCTCTGATACTGTACCCAAATGCAAGCGTTCCGAACATGACAAATCCGGTCCAGAGCAGCAGCGGAGCAGTTTATGTGAATGTTACAAGCGATTTCTATGATGCATGGGCCGAATATGCCAGAAGTCTAAAATATGCAACAGTCAGCACAAATTCAACAACCCGTACAGCCAGCATAAAACTTTCAACTGTGCCTGTATTTGGATCTAATAATCCAATAACCAACCCCATTACTTTAAGGGGGCTTGATCCCAGCAATCCCACTCCGGTAAATGATTTCAGCTTCAGGTTAGTGCCTTACGGTGGCATCCTTGATTGGGATATATACTTTTCTTCAGGGACAAAGACATTGATATTCCATATTAAGGGAGGTACCAATCCTGGGAACAAAATTGATATATTTGCTGGTTATGAGGACGATGGTTCTGGATATTTACTACCAGCTGAGACCTGGGATGGTACTGGCAAGCTTGTGGTGCAGGGGCAAACTGGAAACGTCTACCTTGACGTGGATTTATTGAGCACTAGTCTTAATTTAAGTTATAATAAGAAAGATGTCGGCACAGGAACTGTTAAAATTCCGGGAAAATATTTTAATGGTTCCAATTTTTCGTGGCCTAGCAATCCCCCGCCGTATAAATGGTTCTTCAATAAAAGCAATGAGTCCTGGGTTTTTTCAAATACCGCCATTGGTGCTAGCGGGACTGTAGTAGGCACCAATATAACTACAGATGGTGTGGGTGCCCCTCTTGGCTCGCTTTCTTCCAACATGAGTTTAGTGTCTCCACCAAATTTAGTAACTTCAAGAACCACCTGGCGTTCACCTAATTTCACGAGCAATAGAACCCCTGTTTCTGCTGTTCTAAACTTCAGCTTTAAGGTTGCGCGGTTCACTGGAGCTGGAGGCAGCTGGACTTACAGTGAATTAAATAATTACAGTGTATTCCTCATAGATCCTAACGGGACTATAAAACAGATATACCAAACGACACCATTTAACGAGACGACTCCACTGATATGGAATAACATTTCCAATAGTCCTATAGATGTAACATATTTTAATATCACGGGCAATTATGGTTTGTTATTAGCTGCAAATTTAACCAACCAGGAAGCGGGTGGAAAGGGCGTACTCGATGTCAGATGGGACAATCCAACTATCACGCTCAATTATGATACAAACAGAAGTCTTTCTGAGATTACCCAGCACTACATCCAGATAATGGCACCGGATGGAGATGTGTCTTTCTTTCAGGCTTACGCGGCAGGCAGGCAGCCGTCGTCCGATTCCACCATGCTCCTGGACTACAACTCAACAAATGCGTCCATATACATGTTCGTCTCGCAAAATATTGCAAATGTGAGCATTAGATAACCTCTCGAATGTGCCGGCAGAAGGATAAAACCAGTACGGATCGGCCTGAAAAAGTTAAAATGCTTTTATTTCGCAAATTTTAAGGAAAATAACGAGTTCAATGATGAATATAGTGTCACCAGAAAATAAAATTTTAATTCCCTATCCGAGCCGCACAGTCATCCCCGATGACCCACGGCTTAAGTCTGATTTTAAGAGTGACATGAACATTTGGAGTTATAACTTCTTTCCAGTCCAATATCCAGCCGAAGTCAGTCAAGTATAGCATATCTGTCTCCGACCTGCGGGAGCTGGATTAGGTCCGGGACAAAAAAAGCAGTAAAGCAATATTTCTCTGTACATGGTTATGAAGAGGATATATCAATAAGCGCATTGATATTATGTAGAAATTTACCTATTAAGACGAGGTAAAGGAGCAATGAAAAAAAGAACTCGGACCCAGCTGGGCAGGACCGGATATCATTATCTTAAAGCCGCCACGAGAGCAGTCTCGCCTGCATTAAGGACTGTATAAATGTGGTCACTTGACAGCCTAAAGAAAATGGATCCCTACGATTTTGAGCTTCTCTTAGGCGACCTTTTCGAAGCAATGGGGTATGCAACCCAGGTGACACAGCGTTCCCGGGACTATGGAGTGGATATTTTGATAAAACTTGAGCATTTTGGAATATCCCATTCATGGATTGTGCAGGCAAAGAAATATAACGGCAGTGTAGGCGTGCGTGAGGTACGGGAATATGGCAGCCTGAGAATGCGTGACCGTGTGGACGGGGTGATAATCGTAACAACAGGCTATTTCACGCAGGATGCCATTGATGAAGCAGATCAGTATAACGTCAAACTGATATGCGGGGATGTTTTGGTCGGAATGCTCAACAGGTATCTTTTAGCCCTTCCTCCTGAGAATAACGAATCCGGCCGGGAAATAAATGTGAACGGTAGCAAAACCGACCTCCTGCTGCATGACAACGAGGAGATACTGCTGCGAGAGCCGGTCAGCATCAAAGGAACCAGGTTTGAACTCGTCCTGAGCAATAGGAATATGTTTCTCAAAGAGATTGGCTTCCTTAGCAAAAACTCTTCATTGAAGCATAAAATAGCGATATCAAAAATAATTGGGGCTAAGCAAGAAAAGGACGGCATACTTTTGTTCATAGGCGGGGAAAATATCAAGACATACCTTGTCAAAGGCAACGGGAGGATAATGGATATTCTTGATCGGGTGAAGCCCCTGTTGCCAGGGCAGGTTGAAAAATTCATTAAGTATTCAAGAAGTGGAGCACGAACCACCATACTGACTAACAGGCGCCTTTTTTTTAGGGAAAATGGGAATATCTGGCAGATGCCTCTTTATCGCATAAGTGGGGTGGACGTTAAAAATGGACTGATCTTTAGTAATTCAAAGCTCGTCCTTTTTATAACCGGAGAAAGCATTGAATCCAAAGAACTTGCGGTAGAAGATGCAAAAACCTGGAAATCCGAGATAGAAACTGCGGTCAGGTCTTCCCGAGTATCCTGAGTGCAAGATGTGCTGCATTTTCACCGTTATCAATTCCCACACACGCCACAGGCACCCCTCGCGGCATCTGAGCTATGGATAAAAGAGCATCCAGACCTCCAAGTTTTGAGCTAACAGGTACGCCTATGACAGGTTTTCTTGTGCGTGAGGCGATCATCCCAGGCAGCGCTGCAGACAACCCGGCGATAGCTATGAATATCTCTGCGTCGCTCCCCGTAACATAAATATCAAGTTCATGAGGATTTCTATGGGCGGAAAGAACGGTTATCTCATGCTCCACTCCGGCTTTAGTGAGAATTTCCGATGCACGATCTCCTATATGCCTGTCTGATTCCGACCCAATCAATATTGCTACTGTTACCATAGTCCATTAAAGGTCAATAAACCATAAAATCTTTTTTAATCTAAACTTGATATATGAAAAATCTGAAAGTAAGAGTTATATAAAGAGGTGGGGGGATGACCGATCCCCCAATTTTCAGCTTCCTTCGTTTTATTCATCATCTTCAAAGGACATTTTCACATGCCTTGAGAACATGGAAAGCCACAATGAATACTTTCCACTTGCCAGCAAACCGCTGTTTGGAAACGATGTTTCATTGATGTAGTTGGAATCCTGTCCAAGTTCAGCAGTATCCTGGAAATATAATCCTATCGATCCATTTCTTTCGAAACCAAGAGAAATATTGATATGTTTTGTCTCCTGGCTTTGAATCTGGAAAGATGTGATATACTTTAGAATTTGCATCGTATATTATTCCTCATCGTCACATTTCAGATAATGATATACTGCTTTTGAAATAGCTTCTTTAATGGAGGATTCACCGGTCTTTTGCTTCAATGCAACTACATCTTCCTGTGGAAGCACCGATTGTACGTGGACTATCTTCATTACGTCATTTCCTCCATATAATAGTAGACACACCATAATGATAATAATGAGAGTAATAATGTATAAAGCTTTCGATTAGAGCTAATTGGAGGATTTTCGTTGTATGAAAATATTAATAGGTATGACCCGCATAGAGTACAGGCGAAAGGTTTTGTAACCATTAATGTTTGAACAGGGTATGACTCTAACACAAAGGAAATGAGGATATATAATGATTGGCAGATTCAAATACGGCGATGAGATATTTTACGGAGAAGTGAGGGGAGAAAATGTGGTTGCGAATAAAGGTCTGTACAGTGACACCTTTTTGATTTCTGACCTTGAATTATTGCCTCCAACCCAGCCCAGCAAAATAATTTGCGTGGGTCTCAATTATCGCGACCATGCAAAGGAGTTGAACATGCCAGTGCCGCCCAATCCAATACTTTTCTTAAAGCCCCAGTCAGCGGTGATAGGACACCTTGGAAATATTGTATATCCACGCAGTACCAGCCATATGGATTATGAAGGAGAACTTGCTGTATTGATCGGCAAGCGTTGCAAGAACATCCGGGCTGCAGATGCAAAAAAAGTTATAATGGGGTATACGTGTTTTAATGACGTCACGGCAAGAGATCTCCAGAAAAAAGATACACAGTGGACCAGGGCGAAGTGTTTTGATACTTTTGCGCCCATCGGTCCTTATATAGCGGATCAGAAGCTGGATGTATCGAACCTTTACATCAAAACACGAGTTAACGGGGAACTGAGGCAGGATTCAAGCACATCAAACCTTATCTTTGATGTCCCGCATTTGGTAGAGTTTATTTCTGCCATAATGACTCTGGAACAGGGAGATGTTATTGCCACTGGTACCCCGCCAGGCGTGGGCGAACTGCGGGTTGGGGATGAAGTCGAGATCGAGATTCAGAATATCGGAACCTTGAAAAATAGAGTGGTGACACAGAATTGATCTTTTCAGCACTACTCTTTATTAAGAATGAAATTAATAATTGGGCTTCAAATTATCGTCAGGTGAATTTAGAATGTCGGAAGTATATGATGATGTATGGGAAAGCAGAAAACGCAAACCACCCAAGAAGCCGGAAGAGAAGCTTCCTGAAGCCAACATGCCCCGCAGCGACCATGACAGGCTGAAGGATTCGATAGAAAGAAGAAGGAAAAAGTTTGGCATAAAATAATCGACAGAATCAGCTTCCCTGGTCTTGGCCTGTGGATAGCTGTGCGCAGAACTGATCTATTTCATTCCATCATTTTAAATACTTTCAGAAAATAGAATAAGGACATGTCTGAAAAGGACAATGGAAGAAATGAACTTTGTCGAAGATGAAAGGACAGTGAATATTAATGGCAATGTCGAAGAAGATCATGGAAAGAAAAGAGCGCGACCGCAAGGAGAAAATAGCAGAGCTTGAAAAAATGGCGGCGTCAGGAAGCGGCGAAGCTAAAAAAAAGCTTGCCAAAGAAAAAAGAAAGCTGAAATAATTATCTTACTTCATAATCTCTGGTGGTGCCCCGCACAATTTCACAAGAGCTTCGGCCTCGATAAAATGAAGGCTTGCCGGTATGACCAGTGCATGCAGCGCTGCTCCAAAATCATAATCCCGTAATCTCTCGATGTAGTCGGCGTGAATGGTCGGGGATTCCGACCCTGCCCTTGCTACACCCACAGCAATGGTATTCGATAGTATCCCTTCTCCCCGCCTCTCTTCCATTTCCAGCAGTATAGATATGGCTTTTCCTATTTCCATAAATCCTTTTTCCCTATCGATATCAAGAAAAACAAGTGTATGAAGGTCGTTCCTCTTGTTCATTTTGATTGTATCGTACGGCGCTTCCGAAATGACCGTTTTTTCTCTGCGCGTGTATGGGAAAGGGATGGTTGTGGATTTGCCGAACCTGTAATTCTGCAATCCTGTCAGGCCCGAGACAGCAGAGGATATCGATGGGGCATGGATAATGGCAGTATCAATACCCATATCCATGGCGCGTAGGCGAAGGTCGATATGCGTTGTCGCGACCATGGCGTCCCCTCCTGATAAGAACACCACATTTTTGTCTTTGGCCTGGGAAAGCCATGAAGGATTCTGTTCCACCTCTTCCCTGGTGAGAACTGCCAATTTCCTGCCATATAACTTTTCCATTTTTTCAATGGTCGTACCGACAAGATGCGAAGTATAGAATTCGACAAAAACGATATCAGCATTCTTGACAGCTTCCAAACCCTTTATTGTGACATCTTTCTCATCGTATAACCCAAGTCCAATAAAAGTTATCATAGCTAATGATATTGTCTATTAAGACCGTAAGCCTTACCATGGAAAATTATAAACATAAAGGGAATATACATCAAAGTATGGAAATAAATCAAGAAAAATTGAAATCCTTTGGTATCATTATTGGCAGTGTTCTTGGATACATAGCTATCTTGACCGGCATAATAATGACAATCTTGCTGCTAAGAACAATTTTTTTTGGATAATAACGCCTGGACTTTTCAAGATACATGGAATCTTTTTGCATCAGGGTCCCCAAAAAGGATGGCGAGAAGACAAGACTTGAACTCATCGCCCTCGGCGCTCTCGATAAGAACCTGAAGATAAAGCCGGATGGTGATACGCTTTTGTTGCCTGTAACCAGGCAGATCACAGGATTTGGGGATATGGAAAAAGAGGATTTCGAAGTTTTTGAGAAAGAGGAAACCGTAGCAGATATTCTGGGATTTTCACCATCATACGAGCAGATAGGGGACATTGTGGTCATAGACAGGCACGAGCCCGAGGCGCAGCAAATTGCAGATGCGCTGATAAAGCAAAAGAAAATAAAAACGGTCGTTGTGGCGGAAACTTCAGTAAGTGGAGAATTCAGGACGCGTGAGCTATCGATACTTGCCGGGGAAAAGAGGACCGAAACGCTGTACAGTGAAAACGGGTGCAGATACTCGATAGACCTTGCACGGGTTTACTTCACACCGCGCCTTTCAACAGAACGGATGAGGATTGCAAACCAGGTAAAGGACGGAGATCTGGTCGTGGATATGTTCGCCGGTGTCGGGCCATTCAGTATCCTGATCGCGAAAAGAAACCCAGCCTCGCATGTTATCGCAATTGATAAAAATCCTGATGCGATCAAATATCTAAAAAAAAACATTAAACTTAACAAAATCGGGAATGTTGAAATAAGAGAAGGTGAGGCGAAAGAGGCCGTTAAAGGGATTTCCGGTTCCGATCATATCATTATGAACCTGCCTCACAGCGGACTTGAGTTCCTGGAGGCTGCGCTCCAGGCAATAAAAAACGGCGGGATCATTCATTTCTATGCGATCTCGCATGAAGACGACCTGTTCGATGGGATACTGAAAAAAATTGAGGACATTGCCCGACAATTAAATTTGCTTATCACACCTCTTGATAGGAGGATTGTAAGACCTTACGCGCCGTATCAATATAATATCTGTATTGATTTTCAGGTCACCACCGCAGCGAGCACTGGACGGCAGGAAGCGCGCAGCGCAGGGACTGTCGCCCAACCCACGCACTAAGGACGCCGTCCGCCTGCAGGCAGATTCGGGCTATGCCCGAACCCTCTGGGCGGCCGCCAATATCGGGAGATGGATTTTAATAACTTCGTTTCCAAGGTAGAATCATATTTGTAATACATATCCTACATTTTGTCCTATTTTAAATTCTTTCTGAGAGGATATTTTTCTCGAAATAATTTCTTTATATTCATTTACAAACACATATACGTCCAGATTACTTATCAAAACAATGTAACCGTTATTAGTATTATTGGATAATAACTTCACATTAATGTCACATCTATTCTCAAGGCACAATAAGTCTTGGAAGTATATTGCATCTATTTGTTCACCGTATTTACTTCTAACATCAGACGGAATATAAAATATAGTTGCATTTTCTTTCATATTAGATTTTAAATACACTACAATTTCTTTTACGACTGTTTGCGAAGATGCTGCATTCTCTTGATAATTATTTGTATTGGCTATTTCTTGGGGAATCGCAACAAGTTGTAATATTATTATTGCCGCAAAGATGATTTGAACCAATTTATGTTCTGCCCTTATACTGCTAATGATTATTCCAAACAAAAAAACAAATCCAAGATTTGCTTCAGCTAAATAGGTTGGTTGCACAATTTGAGTAGATAGTGAATTTAAAGTAATCCCAATTGCAACCCATATCAATCCTATCTGATATCGAACATCCTTTATTTTTATTAGACTAAATAATAAAACAAACCCAAATAAATAAATATTCTTTAATTGCCATGTTGCTTCTTGGTCGATATAGAAAAATAATTTTTCTTTAAACATATCGATTGTAGGATGCCCTCCGACTTCAGGAGCTTTGACCAGCATTATTACTAAAAATATGAAAGGAATTAGAATATAAAAACCGATGATTATGTTTCTATGTGGTTTGTTCACATGTTCTGATTTACTAATCAGATATAGCAAGTTTACTATTGGTATTATGATAATAGACGGTTCTTTTGACATGAATGCAAGGATTCCAATTACGAAAGATAATAGCAAATGATTGCGGTTATGACTTTCATAGAACCGAAATGAATAATATAAACTTGCCATCATGAAAAATAACTCAGACAGAGTCACCACAAAATTTATTTTCCATACCAAAATAAAACTTGCGTCTAAGAAAATGTAAAGGAGAACTGCACATACCCCTCCGAATTTATTACTGAACATTTTCACTATTAGATATAAAAATATCATTGCTCCTGCAAATAGTATGCCGTTAAGCAGATAATACATGAAAGTATTAGAACCCCATAGCGTGTATCCAATAGCAAACATAAGATTTCTTATTGGTCTATACCCCGTTCCAGTCTGGTCTATCAGAATTGATATTGATATCCCATGAACTTTACCCCATAAAGTCAGGGCAATATCATCAGCATATCCTATTAGATAATACTGTGAGAATGCTGCACGTAATGAATTTATTAATGATATTAAAAATATAATTGGAATTAACCAATCAAACGAATTCTTAACTATCTGTTTCGTTTTAAGTTGTTTTTTCATTGTAGCTCTCCTATATTATTACACTGCGCCCTATAAATATAATGCCAAAGGATAGTTGGGATTCAGAGCCAATAAACCCTTCTCAGCTTCAATTAGCTTTCCTTCAAGAAAAAAGATATTCGCATGCAAAGCCATTACTTCGATATCATCAGGGCGGACATATTAATCATTTGATGGAGCACTATTTTGAACATCTACAAAACTGTAACAAAGGTTAAAAGAGAACCAATGGATTCAAAAAACTATCCGTCTTGTAATAAACGTGACTACAATAAATAGTAACCCCGTATTAAATTATTATGGGTTATTTTTAGGTCAATCAAGTGAGAAATGTTGCACTTTAGGGCATTTACCAATACGAATTGAAAGGTACTCACAAGATTTATAACGTTGAGAATCAATTAGCGATTGTCTTTTTTTTACTATGTTAAAAAACTATCATGTGTTTTTGGAAAGGTATTTAATATACATTCTCCATTAAGATTTGCCTTCGCTTTTATAGAATACAAACAAAAACAGAAATAAATGATTATTGGAGGAAATTAATTGGCAAGAATGCATACACGCAAAAAAGGGCAGTCCGGATCAAAGAAGCCCTATCGGGCAGAACCGCCCGCCTGGTCGAATTCGAATAAAGAAGAGATTGAGAAAGCAATAATACAGCTTGCAAACCAGGGCAAAACATCCAGCCAGATCGGAATGATTTTAAGGGATCGCAATGGTGTTCCTGATGTCCATCTTGCGGCCGGTAAAAAAATATTTACCATCATGAAGGAAAAAAATGTGGCTCCAAGCGTACCAGAGGATATCCGTAACCTGATCGTAAAGGTGCTTGACCTGAAAAAACATCTTGACAGGAACCCGAAGGATGCACATAACAAGCGGTCTATCAATAATATGGTGTCTAAGATAAGGCGGCTTGAAAAATACTATCGCAGGGAAGGTGTGCTGCCTTCTGACTGGAAATATTCAATGGAACGGGCCGAGTTGTTGATCTCAAGATAAGTCGCGATGATTGATGGAAAGCAGAGCCTCATTGAGCTTGAGACATTAAGTAAGAAGGTGGCAGCTGCCATATCCGAACTCGACTCGGTGAGGCTCATTTCCCACAATGACGCTGATGGCATATCTGCTGCCGGAATAATGTGCAATGCGTTGCACAGGAGCGGGATACAGTTCCATGCCACGATTGTCAGCCATTTTGATCAGTCTACGATCGAGTTGATAGAAAAAACATCCTCCGGGACAGTCATCTTATGCGACATGGGGAGCGGCCAGACAGAACTTTCTTCAAAGATAAAAGAAGCAATAATTATCGACCATCATAAACCCACAGGTGAACTGGAACATCTCCAGCTCAACCCCCATCTTGTGGGGATCGATGGATCATCGGAGTTGTGCGCCTCATGCGGCGCTTATATGGTAGCCAGGGAGATGGGTGAAAATACCGATCTTGCAGGACTTGCTATAGCCGGGGCGACCGGCGATAAACAGCCCATGAAAGGAGCTAATAAGTTCATCCTGGACGAAGCAGTTGAAAAAAAGATAGTATCTGTCAGGAAAGGGCTGCGAATGGGAGACGACCCGGTTGGGGAATTCTTCGAATCCAGTATAGATCCTTTTCTGGATATAACGGGCGATAAGGACAAGATCCGGGGATTTCTTGAGGAGGCGGGAGTAGGTGGAAGGATTAAAGATCTTACAAATGAGCAAATGACGAAATTCGCTTCCCTCATCGCGCTGAAGCTGGCAAGGCAGGGAAGCCTGCCGGCAATAGAGTCATTGATAGGGGAGATTTTCATCCTGAATAATGAGGTCATATCCAATATGTATGATCTTGTGAATGTACTGAACGCATGTGGAAATGCGGAAAGAGCGGGTCTTGGTCTGGCTGTCTGCATGCGGGATACTTCGGCTGCCAGTGAAGCCCTTGAGACTATGAGGGAAAATCAGCGGGTTCTTATCAGCACTATCAGGAAAGCGCAGACACATGTAAGGTCTGGCCAGAATTTGAGGTATGTCATGCTTGAGGATTCAAGCGGTACGGGCGCGATCGCGGGCACCATGACACGCTATTTGTTTCCCGACAAACCCTTCGTGACATTGAACGAAGTGGAAAACATGATAAAGATCTCAGCCCGGGGAACAAGAAAATTAGTCGCAGCGGGACTTGACCTTGCAGCCGGAATGCGCGAAGCGGCCTCATCCGTCGGGGGTATGGGCGGAGGGCATGATGTAGCCTCAGGTGCCACAATACCCAAAGGAACGGCGATGAAATTCATCGATATCCTTGATTCCATAATCGGAAAACAGTTGAAAGGGAAAGCATGAAGATAATGGGAAAATTGGTTTTCAAGGGCGAGAGAGCAGATGAAATGGTGGATACGATCGCAAAATCGCTTGCCCCGGATAATCTTTCGGAGATCAGGACAGAAATCGGGGAGAATACAGTTACTGTCACATTCGCATCCGGGAAGATAGGTACGGTCCTTTCCTCGGTTGACGACTATCTTATGAATGCAAAGATAGCGTGCGATATGATCGAGAAAACACAAAGGGAATAATTTCGCATGTTCCCTGGAAATACTACATTCAGGCCTCATACGTCGTAGGCGGTTTCGTGACTAATGAAGTATTTCACGATAAAAATCTTAGCGTAAGCATTATATATTTATAATTATTAAGAGTATATTAAACAGTAATAGCTTTGATAACGTATTCCATGAAGGGAAATAAAGAAAGAATCACCGAAGCTGGCCTGGATGATCACATCTCAAAACCAATACATGTGGTTGATATCATAAAAAAACATATAAATATATAAAAATAACAATAGTATGAATAAACTGAAAATACTGGTAGTGGATGATGAGCCATTGAATATCGAATTCATGGAGGGGATCTTATCGTTAGAGTACGAGGTTGTGAAAGCAAAGAGCGGGATTGATGGGTTAATCAAGGCGGAAAAAATACTCCCTGACATTATTCTCCTGGACATAATGATGCCGAACACAAACGGTTATGCGGTCTGCAAAGAGCTTAGAACCAATAAAAAAACCGCGGCAATCCCCATTGTAATGGTAACAGTCCTCGACGGAAATGAGGATAAGATGAAAGCTATAGAGGCAGGTGCAGATGATTTCATGAGCAAACCTATAGACATAGGCGAATTAAGAGCAAGAGTGAAATCATGGCTAATGGTCAAAAGGCACTACGACAATTGTTTATCCTCATCGAACCAACATCTTTACAAGGTATTTTAGATGGATAGTCGGGTATATTGCACATATTTAATATCTATAGGTGAAGAGTTTTCATGAAAAACGAGAGGCTTTGACCGATAATAATAATGATTGTTTCTGTTATAGAGATTCCGGGACTCATTCTAATTCTTGCGATCAGGCAAGCAGTTTGTAGTGGACAGACATGGCGGAGCTCAGTCTTCTTTTAGCTGCGTTCATGTGCATGTAGCACCTTGATATCAGCATCTTTACCCGATTAGTGAGAATTATAAACTCCTATATTGAACAAAACTTTATTTAATGTTAAGATGAATTCATAATGTCGACAGTAACAACCAGAAAGGTACCTGACATAGGGGGTTAAGATGAAAATCATACTATTTATTGCACTTCTCGTGAGTGGAGTTTTCATATCCAATGTAGCGGCAGCGGAAAACCTTCCGTTTTGCAACCTCTCTGTCTCGTTCGATATTTCAAAAAATCTTCTCAAAGGCGTCTCAACGACTACCCTTTCAGAAAACAGGGAGATGAACATTTCTACCGGAAACCTCAAAATCACCTCTGTAATGCTAAACGGATTGCCTCTGGAGCCTCAGATCAAAGAGGGGATATTCAAGGTAAAAGGCAAAGGCACTCTTGAAGTATTTTTCGAATATAAGCCTGGGGAAGTAAATGCAAATGAAAATCTTCAAAATGCCGGCGTAGTCTCAAATGATATTATCAGTGATGAGGGAATATCCCTGACAGGAATATGGTATCCACGTATAGACAACTTAGCATATTATCATTTGAAGGCGCTCCTTCCGGAAGGTTTTAGTGCAGTCTCCGAGGCGGATGGGATTACTGCTGAGAATACATCGCGGGGTATGGAATATACCTCCAACTTTCCTTACCCTCTGCATAAAATAAACCTTGTTGCAGGCAAATACATGATACGGAAAGAAACATATCATGGTGTAGACATTTATGTATATTTTTTCCCTGGCAACATCTCACATGACATTATTGGATATCTTGAAGACATCTCACGAGCAGATACTTACATCGAATATACAAAGAAATACATGAAGATGTATGAGGAGCTTATAGGCCCTTACCCGTACAAACGGTTTTCCGTCGTTGAGAACGTTCTTCCCACAGGGTATTCAATGCCCACATTTACACTCCTGGGCAGGGATGTCATACGTCTTCCATTCATTGTCAATACATCCCTGGGACATGAGATCCTGCACCAGTGGTTTGGAAATTACGTTTACGATGACTTTGAAAAAGGAAACTGGATAGAGGGGCTGACTACTTACCAGTCCGACTATCTTTATGAAAAACAGAAAGGCGAGGGTGAGCAGTACAGGAAGAAACTCCTCATCGATTATCAGAGCTATGTTAAACCTGATAAAGAGACTAAACTTGCAGATTTCTTCCAGAGGACGGATTTCGCATCCGAGGCAATTGGCTATGGAAAGGGGACAATGTTATTCCATATGCTTAATAACGAGATAGGAGACGATGCATTCTACAGGGGATTAAGGGGACTTATCAAAGAAAAGGCATCTCAGGACGCAACATGGGATGATGTGAAAATAGCCTTTGAAAACGCCTCAGGCAGGAACCTGGAGCGGTTTTTCAACCAGTGGCTTTACAGAAAAGGGGCGATATCAATCAATGTAGAAGACCAGAGAGTGGTCGTCCTGGATGGCGTCCCAACAACATCTTTTAAGGTTATCCAGGAAGGTGAGCCGTATGAATTCAATCTACCGCTCAAGATAAATACAGATAAAGGTGAAGTCACAAAGATACTGGAAATAAGAAAGGAAAATGAGACGTTTGAGGTCCCTTCAAACGGGACCCCTCAAGAAATGGTTTTTGACGGCGACTACGACTTAATGCGCAGACTTTCGGAAAAAGAAACCCCGCCTGTTATATCAAGGCTCCTGGGAGATGAAAAAAGGCTCATCGTTATCCCTGAAAAAGATAAAGAAAAATATGAGGATTTAATAAACGTTTTCAAAGGTGAGGGTTTTATCGCAAAGGAAGAAAAGGAAATTAAAGATGAAGATATAACAGCATCTTCCATTCTCGTGTTAGGTTCTGACAGCCCGATTCTTAAGAGGCTCTTCGGCGGATGGAAAATGCCAGGGCCGGGATTCAGCCTTGCCGTAGCTGAAAATCCCCTGAACACTTCAAAGGTGATAGCTGTTGCCGAGGGAGATTCAAAAGAGGAGGTTGACCTTGCGTCAAGAAAGATATTTCACTACGGGCAATATTCTCTTATAAGGTTTGAAAAAGGTAAGAATGTAGAGAATAAAACAGATGGAACCGAAAATGGGATAAGGCTTAGTTTATACGAGCCCGTGCTGGGGATCCAGCCTCAAAAGACAATTAAACTCGATGAGATCGTCCGCAATATTTCTGACAAGACTATTATCTATATCGGAGAAACACATGACAGTTATGAAGAACATAAGGTGCAGCTTTCGATTATTATGAACCTCTCTGAGAAGGGACATAAGTTTGCCATTGGCATGGAGATGTTCCAGAAACCGTTCCAGAAGGCTATAGATGATTATATCGCCGGAAATATAACTGAAAAGGAATTTTTGAAACAAACCCAGTATTTCAAGAGGTGGGGATATGATTATAATCTTTACAGGGAGATTATTAATTTTGCAAAAGCAAAGAATATCCCTGTAGTAGCCCTTAATCTTCGGTCAGAGATCATTGAAAATGTTACAAAAGGCGGTCTTGACGTCCTGACTGATGAGGAAAAAAAACAAATCCCCAAGGATATGGATATGTCGGATGAGGATTACAAAAAAAGTCTTAAAGAGATTTTCGACCAGCATGGAGATCAAGGGTTCGGAAACTTTAACTATTTCTACCAGTCCCAGATACTCTGGGATGAAACCATGGCTCATTCAGTGGATGAATTCCTGAAACAGAACCCGGATTACCAGATTGTTGTACTTGCCGGTTCCGGACATATTATGTATGGTTCGGGTATCCCGAAACGCGCATTCAGGCTAAACGGTAAAGATTATGCAACATTGATACAGGGTTCGGAGAGCACTGATGAAGATGTGGGGAATTTTGTGCTTTTCCCGAAACCCATACCGCCGCTACCTGCCGTGCAGATTGGGATTTTCCTCACGGAAGCAGATGGCAGGGTCAGAATAGTCGATGTCGAAAATGATAGCGTCGCAGAGAAAGCAGGGCTCAAAAAAGATGATATCTTCATCTCCATTGATGACTGGAAAATCGAGGGCATAGAGGATGTAAAGATCTCTATGTTTGATAAAAAGGAAGGTGATACTATAAAAGTCAGGATATTGAGAAAGAACCTGGCCGGGGAGAAAGAGCTTGAATTTGCGATTACTCTTTAATTTGAGTCTTGTTACGCCACAACATATTTGTATTTCTTTACAGCCTCTGCGAGTTTTGCTCGCATCTCCACTCCCGCGCAGGGTCTTGTTTTTTTGGCTGCAGGTTGGTTCACTTCAAAAGGAATAGCCTTTGCCCACAAGTAGGGAACCAAACCATCTTTCAAGGAATAATAAGCTGGAACACAAATCCAGAGGAAGATTGTCGCATTTTCTCAACGTTTCTATTTTTTCTTTAGCGCTAAAACAGCTACAATGATTGAAGCTATTGCTCCAATTAATGCTGTAACTATGGTCGCAACTGCAGGGTCTATAATTGGGGTGGTAGTCGGAGATATGGTGGGAAGCGGAGTCGGAGGCGTGGTGGGAAGCGGAGTCGGAGGTGTGGTGGGAAGTGGAGTTGGAGTTGCAATTGGTATGGCAGGCCCGACTTCTATGGTCGGTTCCTGGGTGGCATATTTGCGGACTCTTGCATTATCAAATACTACTTTAATAGTTGAAACATCTGTCTTTAACCAGGAAGATGTTCCTATTTTCAGATTATTTAAAGTTGAAACATTCTCTGAGACTTCAAGAACATTATCCATATAGAACTTAACGTTTGTTCCGTCATGCACGATCCTGAATACATGGAAACCATAATCATCTATGTCTCCAACATCATCGCTGAATGTTTCAAGCGGGACTCTTGATATTTTGGACACTCTGAATATTTTGTGTTCCTCATTTTTCCTGTTAATTCCACCGCCATAACTATACCAGTTATTGTCGTCCTGATATAAATGGATGAATCCCAGCACTCCATCCCCCAATGGATTTATTGAGATGCGGTCTATCTCATAGATCAACGGCGGTGTAAAGCTTTTTACTGTCCTTAATCCTTTGCCGTATTCATAATCAGAATTTCTCAAAGTACTTCCAGATATTATCTGCTGCCCCTCAAATTCACTAACATTCAGGCTGTTTTCCGAAAAGTTTTGCGATGTTTTGAGGCCTTCTGATGAAATATTATACCTTATCGTATATATTTCCCAGTTCGCAGCAAGATCGTTATTCTGGAAATCATCAAAAAATATAAAAGTCCTGCTGCCATTGCTTGAGCTGCTCGCATTAGGATTTCCATAATACATTCGAATACCCGTGCTTCCTCTCTGCGGTATGTTCACTTTCACCCACATTCTTGCGCTTCCTGCAATGGCATCCCAATACTCAATCCAGTAACTCAATTCATTCCCTTTCGCATCCATGAACCTTATGTCTTCACCGTAGATTTGTGCACCGTTGGTGAAATTGTTGCTTGAAAGCTGTAAATGTATCTGATAATCAGTCAGAGTGGAACCAGATTTTTCACTGATATTTACATCTCTGTAATACTGCCAGCTTCCTCCACCTGAATTCGAAAGGTCCGGAGCAGCCATGCCTGGAGCACTAACAATTACCAGCATGGCAAGCAGCCATATTATTATTCGTTTCACACCACACACTTTCTCATAATGCCATTTTCAATAATACTTTACCTATTATTATATATATTCTTCGTGATAGTTCCATCGGACAAGCATCGCTTAAGGCCATAAGTAACAAGGCGTTGAGTCCTTCGGTGGAATAGCATCGCATGATCTCGATGTCAGAAAATGCCCTTAAAAATGAAGCGTTTAAAAGATGATATTCAGGGGCTTGATATTTTTATCGTAGCTTCGAACCCGGTTTTTCCACCGGGTAATAATCCTCCTGAAGATACCTCGATATACCCTTTTAGAGATACTTCCCATTTAGGCAATTTAGATCCCTCTAAATCATCCTGTATTTTTTTTACTAACTCTGTCAGCTTATATAGAGATTCTTCTTCTCTTTTCGCCACCTTAAGGGCTTTTGCCATTTCTTCTGTTTTTTCAGGATAAAAGTATAATTCCATTTTTTTTCACCATCCTTTAGTAAAAATAGTGGTAAGATAACCACTGATCCTAATACGTATCATACGCTTTCTGGTATGCTTTTATGAATTCATCCCACTTGCTCTTTCTTGCAAAGTCAAGCCTGTCGTAATACTTGGTGTAGCTTTCGCGTCCAGGGAAATATACAGAGACACCATGGGCATTCGCCATATTTGTGGTGAGAGACATTGAAGCTATTACGTAACTATTGTCTGAAGGTTTCAATGCTTCCATTACACCTGCACATGTGTCCTGTATCTCTTTAACTTTTGACTTTTCCTTGATTAGTTTTGCAAAGTCGAAAATATCCTTATATGTTCGATAATAAAACTTCTGTACATTTTCAGAACAGAGCATTATATCATTGAACGTATCTTGGGCCGCAATATTCTTTTTAAGAGCAACAGCACATTTATCTATAGTTGATATCAGAGCAGATATCTTATCGAGATTGACAGCTGCCATTGTTACAGGTTCGCTGTTAACGCCTTTATCGTAGGATCTTATATACAGATCCACTATTGCCTTGCCAAATTCCTGCGGGCTCATGGAAGGATTTGCAGCAAGGGCACCAAGAACACTGTCGTATGGCCACCCTGCGTCTGGTTCTGTTTCTTCTGATCCAACAATTACCTTTGCTGTATCTTTAAGCTGGTAAGCCACTTCTACCGTATTCATCAGGCAGGCATCAAAACCTATTATATCGAAACGCTTGTTAGGGGTCAGTTTTGCAGCTTCGATGAGTACGTTCTTCATTTCAGCATTGTCAAGGAAGTCCTTTGATTCGTCATCATAAAGGATGCCTCTTAATGCTGCCGGCTGGCTCAATATTTCATCCATTGTGGTGCTGAACATCACCTTCTTTATCCTTTTATCACGGAAAGCCCTCTTTGCCATCAGCGGGAATTTTTCTTTCTCAGGACTAACCTTTACCGCCCTGTCATAGACGTCGTCCTCGTTCCATCCACTACCATGGTTCCAGAGTACTGCCATGTAATGTTCAGCCGGATATGCCGTGATGCCCCATTTCAAGAAATCTATCAGTACTTTGGGATCGCCTGTGTTGGTTTCACCGAGGTCTGCAATGCTGTCTTTTGGGTATCCGCCGCCTTTAGTGATGTAGAACCTTTGTGTTCCAGTTTTGCCTGCCCTGTCAAACTGGGCAACTACGTTTATATTGTCATTAGACCCTATTTTTGCCATTTCTGCAAGATCTCTTGCTCCATCCTCATCGAGGTTGTTATCACCTGCGAGGTATACCAGAACTGTCCATTTTTTCGTTGCCATGATCTATTCCTTAACTAGTAGATCCTGAACGCTCCATATCCACCCGCTGGAGTAGGGACCAGAAATCTGCTGCCGCCTCTTTCAGTACATAATCGTAAGGCAGCCAACCTGGGATCTGCGCACTGTGGCAAAGTCGTTAAATCGATTTTTTCCGACCCAATCGGTGAAATAAGGTTGTAAACCTCTTCTTTTTCAAGTAATTCCCTATTTTCGAATGTATAGTCCCGAAAATCTGGATAATCCGGGAGCATTCCAAGTCTTTGATTTTCCATATTTTTACACTCCTCCATCAATCTCAAAACGATAATTAGTGATAGAATTCTCAAATCCAGCCACTCATCCATTAACTCCTAGGCCACCTTGTGATATATAGTTTTTGATTGCCTGAACAGTACTGTTTATCAGCCGATTATTACTGAATCTTGGCCATATTCATCAATCCTATTTTTGCAAAAATCTTTTTGGGAAGTTACTGAGGATTCGTTATGCCTTCCGCAACAGGCAAAGGCTTTGCTGGAAAAAGCTAATCGGGCGGAAATTCAAGGCCATCCACGCTAACACATCCTTCTTCAGAATGGCGGTCGATACCCTATAATTTTCTATCTAGATATAGAAACTATTATTTAATCAAACAGTAATATAAATGCGATGGGTTTATTGGCGATCTCGAAATGGGAACTGAGACGGACGAGGTTGGGCTTCGGTAAAAAAACGATTATTCTTTCAGCCTGCCTGATAATTCTAATCGCGGCGGTCTCCTTTAATGTTTCACAAGAGGGGCTCCACCTGAACGATAATATCTATAAAGTCGTGGTCACAGACCCTTCCCTGGCATCCGTGCTGAAGACCGATGATAAATTCGAGGTCTATATTGCAGAAGAACCAGTGGCAAAAGGACTGTTTGAAATGGGCGGCTTTGACATACTGATATCCGGAAATAAGGTAACCCACACGAATTCTGAAAAATCTATTTCGGCATTGGATGCCCTTGATAAAGCCATTCTGAGATACGATGAAGCCAGGCTTCTTTCATACAACGATCTGAACGACACCTTTCCCGTATGGATAACAATAAAGAATCTTGAAAGGGAGCGGATATTTGCGCCTATTTCGCTTCAGAAATTGCCTGACACCGCATCCCCGGACAAAACAGAAAATCCCGCAACCCCAGAAAAAACCCCCGAACAAACCCGGAAAGATACAATCCCTTCCATAAAAGAAGTCGCCAATACACAAAAGAGCCCGATAAGAGAACAGGCTCTTGCAACTCCTTCGCATTTCAATCCGCCCATCCCTTTCAAATCCGTTGTACTGAGTTTTCTCTTTATCTTCCCCATGTACTTCGTGGCCCAGCTTTATTCAGGAAGCATAATGGAAGAAAGGGTGAAGCGAAAAGGTGAACTTTTACTCGTTTCCCCTGCAAGACCATATGAGATAGTATTAGGTAAACTTCTCCCATATCTCCTCGTAACCCTGGCTTTAATGTCTGCCATATCGTTCTACATGGGGGGGAATGCATGGATAGTAGTTCTCTTGCTCCCGGTATCCCTTCTTTTCCTTTCAACGGCTTTCCTGGGAGCGATAATCGCGCGCAGTTTCAAAGAGCTTACTTTTATCCTCGTATTCCTCTCAGTCATTCTCTCAGGTTATATTTTCCTCCCCGCGATGTTCGCCAATATCCATGCCATCAGCATCATATCACCGATGACCCTTGTGGTCAGACTCCTGGAAAATGAAACGGTTTCAGCAAGTGACTACCTGTTCTCGACCATACCTTTTTATCTTGTTTCTATCCTGATATTCATGTTCGGGATATTCATCTACCGCGAGGAGGACCTTTTCACCCAGAAGCCTATAAAGAGCAAACTTCTTGACTCTGTCCAGGTATTCATTGATCGGGTGCCTGCACCGCTTTTCTTTTTGAGCATCGCGCTTTTGCCCCTTGTGTTCTCGATACAACTGATGCTTATCGTCCTGATGTTCAACCTTCCCATACGCACAGGAATAATAATTTTCATCGCTCTGGCTGCGTTGATAGAAGAAGTGGTGAAATCGGTCGGGATCTACACTGTTTTTTCAAGAAAAATAAAGCCCGCCACAACGCGCAATGCCTTTGCATTCGGGCTTCTTTCAGGTGCAGGATTTTTCATCGGTGAAAAAGTCTTACTGCTTGTCGTTATCGCCAGCATTGGGGGCTCGGTCTTCGGGTCCGTGATGGGTATCGGCCTTCTAATATTACCACTACTGTTGCATGTTACCAGTACCACGATCGCCTCGTTATCCCTGAAAACTACCGGGAACTACCTTTTTTCGATCATCCTTGCATCGATCATACATTCTTTATATAACCTGTATCTGGTAAGGGGGGTCCTGTTTGGGTAATGTCACGGCAGTTGCGCAAAAAGAGATGAAATCGCTCCTCAGCGAGAAGACACTCATCCTTGCAATCATTATACAGTTGATGCTCGCATCTTTTTCTTCCCTGCTCGTTATAGGCCTCGCATCCTTCTTTGATCCTTCAGCCCTTGATAAATACGATGCTCCGAGAGCAAAAGTGGGAATTGTGGGCGGAGGGGATTTAAAACAGTTCATTGGAAAAAGCCAGGTGGCTCCGCACTATTACATCGACCTTCCATCAGCGCTCGCGGATTTTAACAATAACAAGATCGACGCCGTTCTTGTTGTCCCTGCCGTCAGCCCGGATGGTAACGAGATCATCCAGCTGGTGCTATACCTGCCGAAATCAGACATAAAAGGGACTCTTGTTACCCTTGCGCTCAAGAAACCCCTTGAGGATTTTGAAACGTATGTGAGGGATGCAAGAAATCCAAGGACAGGTTTTGAGCCGATACGATTATATGTCGATGACGTTCCCAAGAAAACTTCGACCTATTTTGAGTTTATTTACGGCATACTTATCCCGCTCCTTGTATTTACCCCTGTTTTCATTTCTGGCGGCCTGATAATTGATATGATAACCGAGGAATATGAGCGTAAGACAATGGATCTACTGCTGGTATCCCCGGTTTCTTTTTTGGAAATAATCTACGGTAAAATGATAACCGCAGTGATGATCGTCCCTTTGCAGGCTTTCTTATGGCTCGCACTCCTGCGGTTTAACCATATTGAAGTTCATAACACCTGGTTAATACTGCTGCTGGCAGGGATAGTCGCTTCTGTGATCGTCCTTGTCGGGGCAATTGTTGCTGTCAGATACAGGGAACGGATCATTTCGCAGTATGTATATTCCCTTATTCTCATACTGCTGTTCATGGGCGGATATCTCTTCGCAAATTCGCCTTTTAATCTTGTGACCAGATTATCAAGCGGCGCCGCAGGTTCGGATGTACTTGTTTTTTTCGGGTTATACGCGTTTATTGCCCTTCCGTTGTATATTTATATTAGAAATATGGATAGAAATATGAATTGATATGCGAGGGCTGGAAAAGCTATTATTAATTAAAACAATTTTCAAAATAACCGCGACCTATTTTTCTGTTGAGCTTGTTGAATTTAAGTTACCGTACGAAAAAGAATGCTACGAGCATGATATTGCATTCCGGAGATTACCGCTCCACTCTCTTCTTGAGCGCAGCGAGCGCATTAAGCGCATCCAGAGGCGTCATTGCATCCACATTCAGGTTTTTTAATTCCTCGAGAATCGGCGATTCTTTTCCGGATTCCGGCCCGAAAAGCATGAGCTGTGTAAACCTGGAACTTTCCCTACCCTTATTTATTGCGCTCCCGTTCTCTGTCTCTCTTAATATCTCCTTTGCCCTCTGGGTCACCTTCAACGGAACCCCGGCAAGTCGGGCAACATGGATACCATAGCTCCTGTCGGTCGCCCCCGGAACGATCTTTCGGAGGAATACCAGATCGTTGCCTTCTTCTTTTACTGCGATATGGTAATTCTTAACCTTTTTCAGCATTTTTTCCATCGCAGTAAGCTCATGATAATGCGTTGCGAAAAGTGACCTGACACCTACACGGTCTTTGTTATGTATGAATTCAACCACTGCCTTTGCGATACTGTACCCGTCATAGGTGCTCGTTCCCCTCCCTATTTCATCAAGAAGAATGAGGCTTCTTGGCGTAGCATTATTCAGGATGTTGGCAAGCTCAACCATCTCCACCATGAATGTACTCTGCCCGCTGGAAAGGTCATCGAATGCCCCCACACGCGTGAATATCCTGTCAGCGATCCCCACTGAGGCATAAGAGGCAGGCACGAAACTTCCGATCTGCGCCATTATCACGATCAACGCGGTCTGCCTCATGTATGTGGATTTTCCTGCCATGTTGGGACCGGTGAGGAGCAGGAACTGGTTCTCCTGGCAGTCCATTTGAGTATCGTTCGGGACAAAACCCGGAAGCGTTCTCTCCACGACCGGATGCCTCCCGTCCCGGATAAGGATGCTGCAGCTCTCATTCACTTCCGGTCTTGCATATTTGCTGTTCACAGCTATCTCGGCAAGGTTCGCAGTTACGTCAAGTTCCCCCAATGCCCCGGCAGCAAGCTGAAGCTCCTTTGCCCTACCTCCGATATGAGAATTGACCACATTGAAAAGCTCAAACTCAAGCGCCATCCTTTTTTCGTCAGCAGAAAGTATCATCACTTCCTTTTCCTTGAGTTCCGGCGTATAGAAACGTTCCCCATTTGCGGTTGTCTGCTTCCTGATATAATCAGCAGGGACCTGCGAAAGGTTTGGCTTTGTTACTTCTATGTAATACCCGAAAACCGAATTATAACCTATTTTGAGTGATTTGATGCCTGTGCGCTCACGTTCTTTCTGCTGCATCTCAGCAATCCAATCCTTGCCGTGCAGAGACAGCTTTTTGAGCTCATCCAGCTTTTCGTTATACCCATCCTTTATCATCCCCCCCTCTCGAACCCCAGGAGGCGGTTCATCCACGATCGCTTTTTGCAGCAGGTCGACAATATCTGAAAAATCACCAAGCTTCTGGGTCATGCCTGCCAGAAAAATTGAGTTGATATCGTTTTCCTTAAGGGATCTTTTTATCTCCGGAATGGTAGCAAGGGATGTCTTCAACGCAATAAGGTCGCGGGCATTGGAGTTGCCATAGACGATGCGCCCGATCAAGCGTTCTATGTCGCGGATGCGCGAAAGCTGTGACCTCAGGTCATATCTTAGCAATGTTTTTTTAATGATCTCCTCAACGGCATCGAGTCTTTCCTTTATTTTCGGAGATGATATCAGCGGTTTCAGGAGCATTTTATGAAGCAAACGTCCTCCCATTGGAGTTTTTGTTCTGTCAAGAACCGACAGAAGAGTGTTGTCTGACCCACCGCGTACACCCTGCACAATCTCAAGGTTCCGCAAAGTGATGGAGTCAAGTCCCATGAATTCATTCTCGGAATACGTCCTTATTGTCTGGATATGCTGCAAATCTCTCATCTGGGTCTTCTGTGCATATTCCAGCGCAGCACCTGCTGAAGAAACTGCAAGCTGCAGGTTCTCACATCCCATGCCTTCAAGCGTCATGGTGCCAAAATGTTTGAGGAGACGGACGCGTGCAGTTTTTGTTTCGAAATACTCGGCATCAAATTTGTTAACTGTAATATCGATCTTTTTCAGGCGCTCCACAAGCTTTTGATCATCGTAGAGGATTGGCGGAAGAATGCATTCAGCAGGATGCATCCGTGAGGCTTCACTAATCACTTTGTCGCAGTTATCGTTATCTTTGAACTGTGTGGTTAAGAACTCGCCTGTGCTCATGTCAAGGAACGATACCCCGAATTCCTGTCCTTCACCTGAAACCGACATGAGGTAATTGTTCGATTGGTCCAGGACCAGAGAAGAATCAATCACGGTACCCGGGGTGATGACCCTGACAACCCCTCTTTTAACTACGCCTTTAGCCATCTTTGGGTCTTCAAGCTGCTCGCATATCGCAACCTTGTAGCCTTTCTTTATAAGGCGGGGAAGGTATGAATCGACAGCGTGGTATGGGATACCGGCAAGAGGCATATCCTCTCCCTCTTTGTCCCTGCCCCTTGAGGTAAGTGTTATCTCAAGCTCTTTTGCGATTATCTTCGCATCATCCCCGAAGGACTCATAGAAGTCGCCCATCCTGAAGAATATCAATGCGTCCTTGTGTTTTTCTTTTGCCTCGTAATACTGGCGCATGGCAGGTGTCATCTTGTCCATTGGCTTTCTCCGCTTTGATATACATTTAGTCCTATTTTTGCTTTTGCATTCGAGAGAAAAAATAAAGATGGATGGCGGTATTCCAGGAAAAGATAGCGCGGCGAACTATCCAGTCCGAAGATATTTTATAAGTTCGCTAATCGTCGGTTTCTTACCGTACATCAAAAGGCTTGCCCTGAATATTTTAACAGATGATTCTATCACAATGAGAACCGTAAGCGCCAATATCATTGTACTGATCATGACATCGTAGAACGGCACATCTGTCAGCGAAAGACGCATTATCATTGTGACAGGGGAAGTCAGGGGGAAATAGCTCAGCGCCCTGGTGATTGTCGCGTCCGGGTTCATCGCTATGAATTGGAAAAGTATCAAAGGCAACGCCGCCGTTAATGAAAATATCCCTGCCATCTGCTGCCCTTCCCGGGAAGTCGTGGCTATAGCTCCCACGCCGGCCATAATGCAGGCAAAAAGAATGTAACCCAGTATGAAATAGCTGGCCCCGAACATCAAAAGCGGTGCAGAAATGTGTATCTTGTCAATGAGGGAGGATGCGGCAGGATTCATGGAAAGAAGTGCTGCCCCTGCGATTTGCCAGATGAACATCTGGGTCAGCCCGACAGCCCCGAGCCCAAAAATCTTGCCCACAAGCATGTCCCGGTATGAGACCGAGGACAGGAGTATTTCCATAATCCTGTTCTCTTTTTCCTCCACCACGCCCTGCAGAAGAAAATTTGATGAGGTGAAGATGGACATTATGAAGAAAAGTGCAAATGCAATTGGAACCAGAATTGCAGATAAATCTTCCTTTCTGGTTTCTCCTTTGTCGCTCAGCGTGAAATATTGGCTGTTCATCGGGTTTTTTACTCTATCCAGAGTCTCTTTTTTCTCGCCCGCCAGCAGGTTGTCGAGAAGGAAGCCTCTTATCTTGTCCTCGATAATTTTCGACCCGGAAGGCAAGCTTTTTGCTGAGTATATATAGATCTCACCTGTATTGAAATAGTTGGAAGGGACAACAAAGAATTGGGTTATATTTCCTTCTAAAAGATCTTTTTTTGCGAGGTCTTCGTTTGAATACAGGGTAAAATTCGAACCGCCAAATGAACCTGTGTTATCGACGTATCCGATCCTGTATTCTTCCTGGATAATCGAATTGCCGATCAAAAGAACCGGAAGACCTACTATCGCAAAAATAAATAAAGGAAGCCCAAATGTCACGAAAAGGAATTCCTTCCTGCGGATATTATATGTGTATTCATGCTTAGCTATCGTGATCCACTTGGTCATGTTCCCTCAACCACCTTTATGAATATCTCGTTCAATGACGGGGCTGAAACCTCGAATTTGTTCACCCTGACGTCGGCTGCAATACTCTTTAGTATATCCCGGGTATCCACCCCGGGTTCGAGAACAAGTTCAGCGTAATTGCCCGAATGACTGATCTTCTTTACACCGGTTATATTTTTCAGCTCGCCTTCGAACTCAAGGAAAATAGTATTCTTGCCATACCTGGATTTTATTTCAGATACGCTGCCGTATAATACCCCTTTTCCACGGTGTATCATGAATATCCGCTCGCACATGCGCTCCACCTGGTCCATCATGTGAGTGCTGATCAGCACAGTTTTTCCTTCCCTGCTGAGTTCAAGTATCAGGTCTTTAACAAGCTTCATGTTCACAGGGTCAAGACCTGAGAAGGGCTCGTCGAGGATTATGAGCTGCGGGTCGTGGTTTATCGCCGCAATGAACTGGATCTTTTGCTGCATGCCCTTACTGAGTTCCTGGATCTTCATATCCTTATTTGTGAGCATGCCCATCTTTTCAAGGAGGGACAATGTTCTCTCTCTACTCTGCCTGTTTTTCAAGGCGCCAAGATACATCAGGGTATCCATTACCGAAAGTCGCCGATACATCCCCCGCTCTTCTGGAAGGTAGCCGATCATGTCCTTGGTACCAGCTCGTCCTCCGAGGATATTTATTTCGCCGGAATCCGGTTTCATTATATCAAGAAGCATCCGGATGATCGTGGTTTTCCCGGCCCCGTTCGGTCCTATCAGGCCGAATACCTCACCGGGTGCTATCTCAAAGGAAATATCTTTAACAACCGGCTGCCCGTTGAAAGATTTTGATACATGTGAAACTTCAACTGTTTTTTCCATTTCAGTCCCTCGTCCTTCTTCAGTCCTCCAGAGGGTCTTACCACGCTATGAAGTTTGCCATTGGATTGAGATATTGCTGATTTAGGCATCGTTTTGCACTGAATTCTTTTTGGTAATTCGGCATCCCGGTTCTCAAGAAATTCCAGCGAGAGTTCCCCAGCTTGACCGGTTTTACGTTATATTCTTTCCAATTCCGTTCATCTTCGTATTTTTTATCCCCCTCTTCTGTTTTGTTTTTGTCTTCTTTTGTGCTTTCTTTGAAACCATCTATTTGTATATATCGTCTCTTGTTAATGGTTTGGAGCACCATAAGCTTTAGATCATAATAAATACTATCCGTTACGTAACGAATATACATCTTGTTTAATCAATATAGTATGCCAATGCAAATCGAAAACCTCATATACATTTTCTTTAATTAACATTGCATACCAATGGCAATCGAAACCCTCATATACATAATGAGGCATATTATCAACCGGATAGGACTGTGGCATGAGCAATTATAGAAGTCGATGGGAAATTATCAGAGAAATTCTCAAGATAATACAAGTGGAGAAAGATGCTAAGAAGACGCGAATTATGCATAAGGCTTATATTGATTGGAAAAACTTCAATAAACATTTAGAATTTTTAATGAATGAAAATTTTATTGACCGTACTGATGAGGATAAATATATTCTGACAAGCGAGGGGAAAGAATTGTTGAAAAAATTGGATGACATTAATACGGTTATGACGAAGTAATTCTGATATTTCTTTTGCTGAAAACTGCGCAATGATATTTACTGGATAGTTAAGATATACATCTTTTTCATATTTTGATTATTACTAGAAAAAAAATACATCTTTCCTATATATGAATTATTATTAGAATAGGATATTAATTCCCATATATGTTTTATCCATACAATTATTTAAACTAATATAGAGTGGGAATAATAGTTAGGATAGGATGCAACTTAATAATTATCAATTACTATCTTATCCATAAATATGGTTTTGAGATTAAAAGTTGCATTATATCCTAATGAGCAATCATGACACTGACCTTTGAAAGGATTGAGAGTTGAATGGATAGGAAAACTCAAGTGTCCTGAGAAAAACGCGGGATAGGGCGAAAACATGAATGATGAATTCAGTACAACCATAATAGATCATAATGCAATCAAATTGAGATTCGTGCATACTACTACTAGATCATATACAGAGGAGGATCATTATCAAGGATTGATATCGATCTGAATTAAGACCTCAAAATTCGGATATCACTGTCCGAATCGAGGTCTGAATGTGTGATATAGTAGTAATATAGATAGGAGAAAAAAAATGAAAAATAAAAAATTGTATTTAGCGGCCGCTGTCGTCTTTCTGGCGTTTGTCGGCTTAGCTTGGGCGTTAACACCGCCACCGCCACCACCACCGCCGGTGCCGCAGAACCTTGGTATATTCGATACTTCGATAGCATTTTTCCAAACCAATGCAACAGACCAGAATGCGTGCAGAGCCTGCCATCAAACGACAGGAACAAACACCCCTGGTGGATACGGTAATGTCCTTGGTGGCGTACCAACAAGACATCACAGACTGTTGTCAGGAAATGCGATAAATCCGCTTACCAATGCTCCATTCGGATGTGGAGATTGCCATCCACCGACCCCAGGAGTAGGAAATGGAATATTGTTGGACCGTAGCTGTACAGATTGCCATAATCCAGCAAACAATTTCACGGGAAATTCCATTGGCGGCCATGTGGGCAATTTAAGCAGACCGCATCACTTCAATACAACATATGATGATGCGAATATTGGAAATCCTGTAGCGGCCAGGCAGTGTAAGATCTGTCACGGCAGTTTCGTAGCCAACTACAACGACAGTCATTATGTACCATCGTATGCTACGGACTTCATGATAACCCCGTTCGCCACATTTAAGATCACCAGCTTACAACCATTACCCACTACACTCTACCATTCGGATGGCACCACTTTGGAAAATAAGACATGGGGAGGTTGCGAATCATGCCATTTGGGTACGGTAAATGCATCAAACAATAACAGTTTAGCTGCAAAAGGCTTGTATACTGGGACACCAATTCTGGACAACCACGACAGCCATCACCAGACAATTCTGGACGGTTTTGTGAATGTAAGTGGTAGATATGGAACTCTTGGAGGCAGGACCCCGGGTGCAGTTTGCAGCTGGTGCCATGTAATATATCCAGGCGAGACATTCACCGCAATCAATCCATTTACTGGTGAAATCTTACCTAGTTCACTGGAACTTAGAAACTCAACTATCGAGGCGAAGGACGCAGCTAACGGATCATTTGAACCAGGTACCGTTAATATTACCATTAATGGTACAGGTTGTCAGAAATGCCATAGTGTGCAAAGTATCCATAATATCGAACTTGCTGGTGCAGGTACAACCCAAGGACTTGGGCACGTAGGAAATAATACAGATTGTTATGGATGCCACAATTCATGGCTGCCAGCAGATACAAATCCGTTCTCAGGACCTATTATTCCAACAGTGGATAGTATAAGCCCGTCAGTAATAGCTGTAAACACTGCAACGACTCTTACCATCACAGGTTCGAACTTCGTGAATGATGCCTATACATCTGTAGTAACTGTAGATGGAGTGACATATACACCAACATCTGAGACAGATACGCAGATAGTAGTCAGCATTCCGGCACTGAGCGCAGGAATCCATCAACTGCAACTTGTGAAAGGCCCAGACACGCTAAGCAAACTGTCAGTATTGACTGTTGTGCCAGTGGTCACTTTGTCTTCAGCGACATTGAACGGCGCAACCTTAACTCTTTCCGGATCTGGATTCGGAAGTCAACCGGCAACAAATGCTCAGCAATATGTCATTGTCGGCCATGCAGGTTATTCTGCGAGTATCAATAGCTGGAGCGATACACAGATAGTGGCAACAGTATCTGGTACAGTAGCAGCAGGAGATACGGCAGAAGTGATAACTGCGGACGCTGGAGATGCAGCGGCAGCTATTGTAGTATCAACACCAACACCAGGAATAACAGTTACTTCTCCAAATGGAGGAGAGACCTGGAAACAAAAAACCACTCAGACGATAACATGGGCAAAAGTTGGTCAGATGGGAGCAAATGTAAAGATAGAAATCCTTCTAGGAACGAGTGTTAAGAAAACAATTAGCACTGCGAACTCTGGTACCTATAGTTGGGCGATTGGTACCCAGGCACTAGGAACAACCTATAAGGTAAGAATAACAAGCGTAAACGCCAAAGGTCAGACATACACGATATACAAGGATACTAGCGACAGCGTATTCAGCATCGTGAAACCGTAAAAAAAATTGTAAGTTAGAAAGAAGGGATGAATGATCTCTTCTTTCAATTTTTTTAATTTTACATTCATGCAGGATATATAAAAAGAAAAGAAAAAAAACAGAAAATAGAAAAAGAAAAAAGAGGATAGGCAAAAATGAAAATTAAAGGAAAAATTTTGATACCGATTTTTGCTCTGGCATTTTTGGCAATATTAGCAATTGCTGCTATTCCGCCGCCACCAGTTAATCAGAATTTCGGTATTTACGATACGATGATGATTAACTATACTGAGCCTCTGTGCAGAGGTTGTCATAATTCTACATCCAGTCCCTTGGTGACTGGCGGAGTGCCAACTAGGCACCACAATCTTGTTGCAACGAGTGCTATAAATCCAAGCACAAGCCAACCATTTGGATGTCAAGACTGTCATCCGTCAACACCAGGTTCAGGATTTGGAATATTAATAGATAGAAATTGCATGGATTGTCATAATAGTACTCCTTTCTGGGGCGATTCCCTTGGCGCACATGTAAGTAACTTCACCAGGCCCCATCACAACACTACGCATGCACAGGCAAGAAATTGCAAATTCTGTCATGGCGCATCAGTGGATGATTATAATGACGGACATTACATTCCTCCTTATCCTCCAAGCGAGGTGACACCCAGTGCATTATACAAAGCCTTCAACAGTACTTCTGGGAGAGTATGGGGAGGTTGTTTAGCTTGCCATTCGGAGAATGCATTAGCAAATCCGCCGATTTACTTTACTCAAGTAGTTTGTGGGATTGGTGGACAGCCGTGTCCCATCGGTGGAGTATATAGTGCCCCGCCAAATGCAACTGGTAATAATAATGCCCACCACAATGAGATACTTGGAATAACTGGTGGACCGACACAAATATTCGATAAATGCACATGGTGCCATGTCGATATATCAGATGTTCTTAATGTCAGAGGATGTGAAACGTGCCATAGCGTGAGATCTATTCATAATGTTCAGTATGACTTTGCCAATACCAGTACATTACGTGGATATGGTCACATAGGTTCAAATAATCCTTCAGATCCGGCAAACCATTCATGGGACTGCAAGGGTTGTCATGCATGGTATGATGCCGGTGATGTGAATCCATTCGCAGGAGCTATTGTTCCAGATGTTCAGTTGGCAAATCCGACTGTATTCAACGCCAATACTCCGACAGTTGTGACGCTCACAGGTACCAACTTCGTGCAGACTGGCGCTACAACCGTTGTGAATATAGATGATAAGACAAATCTCACTCCAGATGTCATATCAAATGGGCAGATAACTGTTACAGTAAATCTGGCAGCAGGTGCACATTATATCAAGGTTGTAAAAACCGATGCTGTAGAGAATGTGCCCAAACCAAGCGACATTAAACCGTTGACAGTGGTAAGCAAAGTGACAATAAATTCAGCGACATTGAATGGCGGAACTCTAACTATCTCAGGAACTGGATTAGGAAGCCAACCGGCAACAAATGCTCAGCAATATGTCACTTTCAATCATGCAGGAAATGTGTATTATTCTGACAGCATCACCAGCTGGAGCGATACACAGATAGTAGCAACATTATCCGGTTCGGTAGCAGCAGGAGATACGGTAACAGTGATAACTGCAGATAGTGGACAAGCAACGGCTACAATAGTGGGTGGTACTCCGACACCTACACCGTCTATAACAGTTACTTCTCCAAATGGAGGAGAAAATTGGAAGCGCGGTACGACTCACGCAATAACTTGGACATCTGTAGGTAATCCTGGTGGAAGTGTAAAGATAGAACTTCTTAAAGGCACATCAGTAGTGAGCACAATTGCAAAGAGTGCTTCGAATACTGGTCCCTATAATTGGAATATTCCTCGCGTCCAGTCAACCGGAACTAACTACAAGATAAGAATAACAAGCACAAGCAACTCGTTGTATACAGATATGAGCGACAACAACTTCCAGATATCGAGGTAAATGGAAATATGAATTGAAAGACAAAACAAAATGAGGAAAATAAAATAAGAATAAAAAACTGGCAAAATATGAATTTAGAAGGAATTGATTATTTAAAATTAATTCCTTTATATTTTTTTGATTCTTAATTTGTATAAGATGATTTAAAAAGATGTTATAATCAATAAAAATAGGATAGAATGAGAAACAAAATAAGGTAAAGTGAATTAAAACAAGGAGTTCAAGAAAAATATTCCCTTAGATATTTGAAATTATGGAAATATCGATTATTTCAATTTTGTATGGATAGGATAGGAGTGAAATAATGAATAAAAAACATTTTATATTAAACTATTTATTGCCCATGACAGTAGGCCTGATACTGGTAGGTCTGGCATTTGCTGCTATTCCGGCGCCACCAGTTAATCAAAATATGGGTATTTATGATACATTGTTGATTAATTATAATGAGACAATGTGCAGAGTTTGTCATGCCTCAGGTGTACCAGACACGCATCATAACCTTGTAGCGAACCATGCTATAAATCGGTACACAAGTCAGCCATTTCAATGTACAGATTGTCACCCTGTTCTTCCAGATGGGACTGGTATTACAATGGTTAGGAATTGTATACAATGCCATAATAATACCTTTAACGGGATGAATATTCGAAGACAGCATCACGAAACACAAGCTGCAACGATTGGAAATTGTCAAGCCTGTCATGGAAGTCTGGTAGATAATATTAACGATGGACACTATATAGCTACTTCCCCACTATCCAATTTGACACCCAATGCAACTTTTAAAGTAATCAATCTAACAAGTGGCAAGAAATGGGGGGGTTGTGAATCATGTCATGGACAGGATTTAACAGCCACTCCTTTCATAGCCAGTAATAATAAGACACATCACAGCTTAGGAAATTTGAGTGGATTCATTAATCAGAACAACTCAAAATGTGAATTGTGCCATGATAACCATGATGGGGCGAATGGGCCTTCCTCTATACGAATTTGCGAGAGATGTCATAGTATAAATGCCATACATAATATTCAGTGGGACATTGCCAATACATCTTCGCAGTCAGGCTTTGGTCATCTTGGACCAAATGATTGCCAAGGTTGTCATGCATGGTATGTAGCAGGCAGTTTAGCGCCAGGATCTGACCTTATCGTACCAACTATTGACCACCTTAGTACAAATCAGGCACTTTTAGGAGAGACAACGAACCTGACAATCCATGGAGAAAACTTTGTGACAACAGTTAATGGTATCACTCGGTCATCAATTGTAGCCCTTACTAAAGGAGTTATTAAAAACGGAACAACCATAAGTAATATTACAATAAATCCGACTAGAATAAACGATCATGAGATTTTTGTAACGATACCACCACTGAATAAAGGTTTGTACGCAATATATCTTATAAAAGATGGAAATGAAGAAAGTAATAAAAGACCATTTGTAGTTGGGCCGGAAGTCATCGTCAACTCTGCAATACTTAAATCTACACTTATATCTAAGACAGTTACGATCAACGGTTCAGGATTTGGGACATACGATCCTGCATACAATAATTGGACATATGTTACGATCAATAACGTAACTACGTTCCGATCTGTCCAAGTTACAAATTGGTCAGAAACGTCTATTAATGTCACGAGTCCGGATGCAAGGATTGGAGATACAGCAACAGTCAACAGCATATATGGCGCCAATTCTACACAGGTCACAGGAGGATAGATATATGTCTTTATCCTTTCTTTCAAATAAAAATAAACTGCCACAAAAAGGTAGAGCGATTCTGAAGGTTACTCTACATTCCTGTGCTATTATCATTATTTTGAGTGGAATAGCACTTGCCGCAGATCGTGACGTTATAATTGGTTATCAAAAGCCTGTTGGAGTTTCAGAAGAGGAACAGGTCCAAAGTCATGGCGGTAAGGTGAAAAAAGATTTTCATCTGGTAAATGCAGTTTCGGCAAGAATACCTGAAGACAAAATCGAAGAGATGAAAAAAGATTCCAGAATCAAATATATAGTGAACGACACTATCTTCAGGACAACAGATGAATATTCCAGTTCATGGGGGGTCCAGTATATCGGTAGTGAGCCCGTACATAGCCAAAATGTCAATGGAACTGGAGTAAAAATAGCTGTGTTCGATACAGGAATTGATTATAACCATCCAGACCTGGCAGGAAATTATAAAGGTGGATACGATTTTGTAAACAACGATCCTGATCCATGGGATGACAATTGTCTATCATTCTATAGGACTTGTCACGGAACGCATGTTTCTGGTACTATTGCTGCAGAACATAATGGTATTGGAGTTGTAGGAGCAGCACCGGAGGCAAGCATATATGCAGTCAAAGTACTGGACGGAGGCGGTTTTGGTACTGCCAGTTCAATCATTTCTGGCATAGAATGGGCGAAAGACAATGGAATGAATATCATTTCCATGAGCCTTGGAAGTCCTGAAAATAATACTGCTCTACTCGATGCGATTAATTCCGCATATGATTCTGGCATATTATTAGTGGCAGCGGCAGGAAATACTGGAGGAGGCCCTGTTTTATACCCTGCGGCATATGATTCTGTTATTGCTGTGACGGCTATAGATCAGAATGGTCAAAGAGCAAGTTTCTCTCCAATAGATCAGAAGATCGAAGTTGCGGCGCCCGGGGTAAAAATAAATTCTACGGTATGTATTATTGCTGACACAACTCATTGTCTACAAGAAGGATATGGCCTTTTGAGCGGAACGTCTATGGCGGCTCCACATGTGACAGGTGTGGCGGCTCTGATATTTTCAACAAATTTTGCTGATGTCAATGGAGATGGAAAAAGAGACAATAAAGATGTCAGGCAGATAATTGATAGTACAGCGTTTGATGCAGGAATTCCGGGTAAGGATGATACCTATGGATATGGCATAGTAGATGCATCTAAAGCTCTTCTTGGAACATCGGCATCTGCTAATGCTGACCTATCGATAACTGAAAACGAAGCCGTATCCAATATCATTGCAGGAGACGGGAAGACCTATACTTATACTATTACTGTAAATAACAATGGTCCTTCGGACGCCTCAGGTGTACAGGTATATGATACATGGCCCGACGGATTTATCCGGGGTACTGTTGCACCATCTCAGGGAACTTGTGATACAGCGATTAACTTTACCTGCGATCTGGGAACTATGCCAAGAGATGGCACGGCAAATATCAATGTCAGTTATACAGTACCAAATACAACCATAGGAAACTACACAAATAGAGTTGAAGTAAAATCGACCAGTGCTGACAATGATGCGAGCAACAATATAGCTGAAGATAAAAATATGGTTGAAGTCATATTAAATCTCGTCGTTAAGTCAGATTCGTCAAGTAAAAATGCGAAGCAAGTTTCTCTTTTAAATGGAGACTATTCAATAACCATAACAAATAGCAAACTATCAAAAATTGATGTGAATGTCTATGAAAATGGTGTCCTTAGAAAGGATCTATCCTCCAAATATAAACTCAAAAAATCACAGGTCGTAAATTTCAATATGAATATTGAATCACCTGAGCTCGATATTGAATTTATACCATATCAAGATAGAGGTAGAGGTTCGACAGGAATTATAAGAATTGGGAGGTCATCATGAAATATAAAAATAATAAAAAATATAAAATATTGGGACGAAGTGTAATATTCTCGATTATATTTTTCTCAATAGTATTTTCCATTAATGCGGCAAGTGCAGGAGGAGGTCCTGACTGTAAGAAGTGTATGGATGATGGAGGTTATGCACCTGAACATGTCAACTTCAGTGTTGCAAATAATTCAGGACATAAGAGTTTGAACAAAGAAGCATCTTCGACTGTAAATGCAGAGGACAAGAAATGCTGGGCATGTCATGGAGATGGTACGCAACCTGTTAGTGGCCATCCAGCAAACTTTAAGACACCAGCTCCTTGCGAGAATTGTCATACAGGTGCAGGAGGATATGGTGCTCCATTGGCAACTGGGCATATTGATAAAGTAAAGATTGCTCGAGTAGCCTGTAATATATGTCACGGAAACACCGGAATGTATACAGATAACGGTATACCTTTTATTAATGCTGCAAGTGCCTCAGATAAGACGTATTATTGGACTCCTTCTTCAGTTGCCATAGGTTCTTCAGGCTATAAAGCCAACTGGGGAAGTTGCGGTGTTCATCCAACATCTTATAAGATTACTTCACTCAGTAGTTCAGGATTCGGATGTAATATCGATTATTTGACCACCACTAAAAGCGGTGATCAATTTTTAGCAATTTCACCGACAAATTATAGTTCGAATACAACGATAGCAGGCAAAACAGATGCTACTTTTAATTTGTCGAGTCAAAAAAGTGGCTATACTGCAACATACCGCTTTGATCTGGGTTATGCTCAGAAGGGCACTTTCAAATCTTTAGGATACAAGACGCAGGCAGTATCTTCTCGATACGGTCAAAGCTATATCATAGATCTGAGCAGCATTAATTTCACTGCCCCAGCGGGATCATATCTTGCACTAAAAGTCTCGGTAACAACCTCAAGTGGAGGAAGAATATATCTGGGAACTAACGCGAATAGCGGTCGTTTCAATGTTACTGAGACTGTTACGGCACCATCTACTCCCACGTACAATGTTACAATAATGGCATCACCGATATCTGCTGTTATAACTCAGGGAGGTAATTATACATATAATATTACTGTAAATAATACCGGTAATGCAAATGGAGATTATACTCTCGCAGTATCTGATTCGGATTCAACGAACTTTATAACACCATCAGTGCTCGGCAGGACATCGATTTACGTACCTGCCAGAGGTAGCAACAAAACTACTCTTAAGGTTACAGCAAATAGTACGGCAGCAGGAGGAGCATATAACACACCTACGGTAATAGCCGTTTCTGTCCAGAATTCTTCATATACTAATTTTACACAGGTTCTGACAACGGTAACATCAGCAGGAGGTCTTGGAGGTGACAATTGCTTAAGCTGTCATGCTGGTGCACAATAGAAAATAGAGGAGCTTACGGCAAAAGGTTAAAGAACTGAATCTGTTAGAAAATGCTAACACATTCTTAGCAGAGTTGAAAACGATAGCCAGTTATCGTCAAAACTGGCAAATCCTTCCAGGGGCCTGCCCAACCTTTCGGTTAGAGTCTCCTCTACCCCCTTAGCGCCACGAAGATGAATAAGAATACACAACCACAGGAGAAATCAATAATATGCTTTCGCTAATTGAATTAATATTGGTAGTATTATTAATCAATATACCCTTCGGTTACTGGAGATCCAAGGCCGATAGGTTTTCCAGGCAGTGGATGATGGCTATACATCTACCAGTTCCTCTAGTATTTCTGTTGAGGATAATATCTGGTTTCAGTTGGACGATCATACCACTTCTTATGCTATCTTTTGCTTCAGGCCAGTTCATAGGAGGGAACATTAGAAATGTTTTTATAGATGTAAAGATGAAATCGAACTTTATTAATATTTACAAATCGATAAGAATAGATAAACTAAAGAAAATGTTATGAACAGGATTAATGGCACCGGGTATTGAATTTTTTAAAATATTATTTCTAATATTATTATTGGACAGTTCAGTTGGAACCCTGGGAAAACTTTCTCAGTACCTCAAAGTAAACTATTCAGGGCTAAACAGGTTGTCCGATAATATCAATCGCCCATGGCTATGACTAAGTGGTTAATTCCTTCATTTCATCAAGTTTCCAGGCGGACTTTAAAACCGCCAGGTCTTCCTTTCACTGCGTAAAATATGACGCTGCTATTGTGTATTTTGAAGCTGAAGGCTATTTTTAATCCTTAATAACCATTCCGAGGGTTCGTGTACCACCCAGCCTGAACGGTAGGGAATTGCTCAATCTTGACATCATTATTTTGTTCGCATAAGAACCATCAACCAGCATTGTTTCATAGTAGTGCAAATAATTCAATCTCACGAACGCTCCGCAACTGAACCGCTGTCTTATGCATTCGTGACCGTGCCGCTTATCGTTCCCGTGGGCCTGAGGGTCAGGATAATATTTTGAACTACAGTAGTACGTGCCACGACAGTCACGCTCACGCTACTATTGGGATAATTCTGAGGTTCTTTGCTAGCCGTTAACTGATAGGTACCAGCTACTAAATTCAAGGAATAAAAACCGGTCTCGTTCGTTGTCGTGGAAACACCCGTGTTGGTAGTTATTGTTGCACCTGCAATGTTACCCAGGGTTCCATAAACAGTCCCGTTATCAAACCCCGCTGGTTGAACTATAGTAAGCTGCCTGCTTGCAACACTGCTCCACCGGCCGTTCAGCGGATAGTATGGTTTGGATGGATCAGTCCTCGGTGCTGAAGCCATGCCTTTGACATTAACCGTATATGTACCATTGAGGTTTGAAGTATTTATGCTGGCGTAAACAGGTTGGTT
>JAPZAR010000019.1 GCA_027460535.1 Candidatus Methanoperedens sp. | reverse complement strand
ATCTCTGCAGTATGATCTTTGCTTCCATCGTCGACAACTATAACACAGTCGGCATGCTGTCTGCAATGGAGTACCAGGCTGCCTATGGATACTTCCTCATTGAATGCGGGAAGGATTGCAGTTATTGCTCCGGTCATGGCCGTCCTCCTGCTGGTTTTTTCTGCTTTTTGAATCTTCTTATGCAATTAAAGGCCATTTTGATAAAAACTCCCTCATTACACAATTATCTGCTCAATGCAACATTCTTCTTTTTTTCAAATGAGAATAATAAATCTTGAATTATTCGTCATTCATTAGGGAAATATCACCAACCCTCACCACAGAATGAATGTTCTCAATCTATATAAATGTTTTCTTAATTATTAAATAAATCAAATTATAATTATTATGATTTATTATAATTATTATGATTTACTTCCTTCATCCACGTTCCCAGGGCAGCATGCACAATTAAGCATAAAGAATTCGATGATTTCGATTTTATGGGCGATGCTGTCATTTTTCTCGATAAGAGGCAGACGCATGATCTGGATCCATACCCGACCCATTTTATTCAGATCCAAAAAATGAGATTGACAAAAGTCAATGAAATGCCCAATTCGTTCATTTTTACAAATCATGGAATGACGCTCATGGGTACCATGGATCTGGAAAAAAAACTTGCGGATTCTTCCAAGGCTCAGACACAGGTCCAGGGAATCATCGAGTAAGATCTCATGTATTTTCACCAAAGTGCTGGGCTGCTATTGTGAGATCTGCAATATCCACAGCCCCGTCCATATTCACATCATAGCGAGGATAAGGCGGGACAACAATTTCATTGAAATGCTGTTCGATGATAGTCAAATCTTCGATATCTACGATTCCGTCCTCATTGACATCGTAGCGCGGATAGGCTTGGGGTGCATTTATAGTTACATCTCCATTTATCAAATCCAACGGAATCGCAACCCCACCGGGATCGCTGATTTTCACATTGGAGAGATCAATTCCGGATGCACCCGATGAACCGATTGCAGTAGCGTTGATAATGATGAATGTGCCTGGAGTCGATACATTTGAGTGCCCGAGGACAGCTTCGGTGATATTTTCGATCGAACCCAGAGAATTATTTATTGTGCCATTATTGAAGAACGTAC
>JAPZAR010000018.1 GCA_027460535.1 Candidatus Methanoperedens sp. | reverse complement strand
AAAGATAATTTATCGATGAACCAGCATGGGATTACCCGGGAAATTCGATATGAACGCCCTGACAGGATTGACAGCTCCTATTATTTCTCATACCTTATGTCAGGACCTGCAAGAATCGCTCTTAGTCCTGCAGCTTCGGGATATTTGCATAAGGACAGATGGTTTGATAAAACAGGATCGATGCGCTATAATGCCACATCGCCTGCAGTATTTAGAAAAATAAATAAAGAACCCTATGTTTCAGGATCATTGCGGGGACAATCGAAAGTATATTCGGCGATGGAAAGTTCCGACGCTGCAAAGAAAGATAATTTATCGATGAACCAGGATGGGATCGGCCGGGAAATTCGATACGAACGCCCTGACAGGATTGACAGCTCCTATTATTTCTCATACCTTATGTCAGGACCTGCAAAAATCGCTCTTATTCCTGCAACTTCGGAATATTTGCAGAAGGACAGGTGCTTTGGAAAAACAGGACCGATACGCCTTAATGTCACTCCACCTGAGGTATTTCGAAAAATAAATAAGGAATTCAGTATTTCGGGATCATCAGGAGGAACATCGAAAGTATATTTTGCTACGGAGAGCCCGGCAGCAGGAAAAAAGGATAATTTATCGATGAATCTGGACATGATTACCCCGAATGTTCGATATGAACATGCACCCGACCGGCATGACGGTTCCGATTATTTCTCATACCTTATGGCAGGACATGTAAAAATCTCCCATGCCATTTCGAGATATTTACAGAGGAAAAGGCGCCTTGAAAACGCTGGATCGATACGATATAATGCCGCTTCGCCTGCGGTATTCCAGAAAATGAATATGGGATTCGGCTCTTCCGGATCAGCATCACATCAATCTCAAATTATCTCTATAGTGAGAAAAAACGAATATAGGAATCTGAATTTTAGAGAATATGCAGGTAATAATGCATATAATCCTTCGGAACTTGTAATAAAAAAGATTCCGCTTCAGGGGACTGAAAATTTAACCAGAAACTCAGAAGAAAAAACAATGTCGGCAAATTCAATAGATCAATCGGTCAAAGATCCTGTCAGACCAATCAATGAAATAAACAGGATCGCTGATAGAGTTTATCATATCATTGAAAGAAAAATCTCGATCGAAAAAGACAGGAGAGGATTGCTATGACGCCTACAAAAGCTATAATAGAAGTTGAAGGTGGAGATCCGATAGAAGTAAAGTTCAATCCAAACGAATATACAATCTCTTCGGAAGCGGAAATGCCGACATCTCCGTCAACTGCTGGAGAAGGTTCGGCACCTAAAGGTTCGAATGTGGGAAATCCATCTTTTTATAAGGTGTCCCTGAAGGATTTTACGGTCAAGCTGCTTTTTGATACATATGAACAAAAATCTGATGTCAGGACGCTGACGAACAAGATAGCCAAACTTCTCATACCCGCGATCGAGGGACCGGAAAGAAAAATACTTCCCATGTGCAAATTTGTATGGGGCGGTTTCGCATATAAAGGGAGGCTCCACAAACTTGATCAAAAATTTACACTGTTTCTTCCTGATGGAAAGCCTGTAAGAGCCGAACTGACCATTACGTTGAAAGCAGCAGTAACTGCGGAAGAATATAAAAAGAACATGGGCATCGATGCATGCAGGAAGATATGGAAAGTCAAGAATGGAGATAGACTTGACCTTATAGCTCAAAGTACACTCAAGAATGTAAATCTATGGAGAAAGATAGCCGAGGAGAATGACATCAATAACCCTCTGGCATTCCCAACATCTAACGACATAGGAAGGATATTGATAATTCCTGACTAAGGAGCCTGTTTGATGGATGACACAATAAACCTTGCAAGTTTCAAGCTGCTCATAAACGGCAATGAGCTCCCGAATGATATTATTACCGCAATTATCGGGATTACGGTCGAAGATGAACAGAATCTGCCGGCGATGTTTATTATCAAGGTCGACACTGTTGACAATTTGAACGGCGCATGGAGAGGAGTTGACCTTGAGACTTTTAAGATCGGGGACGAGGTGAAAGTCTCTATGGGCATTGATAGCCTGATTGACATGATCACCGGAGAGATCACATCACTCGATTTTAATTTCGGAGATAATTGCCTCCTAGAGATAAGAGGTTATGACAAACTGCATAGGTTAAGATTTGGAACGATGAGGCGTTCGTTCAAAGACATGAAAGACAGCGACATCGCTTCATCCATTGCTTCAGATATCAGCCTATCCCCCGATGTCGAGGATACAGGTACTATTCACCCGTACATATTCCAGAATAACCAGAGCAACTATGAATTTCTACTCGAACGTTCAAAACGGATAGGCTATGAGATGCGTGTTGATGAAGGGACATTCGTTTTTAAGAAATCGCAGGAGGATAGGTCGCCAGAGTTGACCCTCGAATACGGAATGGATCTCCAAAGCTTTGGAGTTCAGATAAACACGCTTACTGAAGGGAGCGAGGTTGAGGTCAGAGGCTGGAGCATCAATGATAAAGTAGAGATCGCCTCGACGGTTTCGGCAGGGAGTGAAACGACAAAAATGGCTGGTGATAAATCCGGCTTTGAAATATCTGAAAATGCATTCATCGCTTCTTCTATCTCTGTTGTCGATGATCTTATAATCGATGCAACAGATGCTGAGAATATTGCAAAGGCAAAATATAACCTCATACTTAAGGAATTCCTGACAGGGGAAGGAGAATGCGTCGGAAATCCAGGAATAAGAGCTGGAAAGACCATAGAGATAACGGGAATAGGAGAAAAGCTTAGCGGCATATATTACGTGGTGTCATCGGTTCATTCCTTATTTGAGGGAGTGTATACAACGACATTCAAGGTGAGGAGAACAGGGATATGAGCATTACCGGCCTACTGGAGCAGAGAAGGAGATCTGAATCGAAAATATACGGGGTCGTTACAGGAATCGTTATCGATAACAAAGACCCTGATATGCTCGGAAGGGTAAAAGTTAAAATCCCCCGCCTGAGCGGAGAGGATGAATCCAACTGGGCAAGGGTGCTTACTTTCATGGCGGGGAGCGAGAGAGGTGCGTTTTTCCTACCAGAAGTTGATGATGAGGTGCTTGTGGCTTTTGAATACGGGGACATAAATATCCCGTACATAATAGGTTCGCTGTGGAACGGTGTGGATACGCCGATACTCACCAATGAGGATGGAGAGAACAGCATCAGGATGATCAAATCAAAGAGCGGGCACATAATACGGTTTGATGATACTAATGGGGGAGAGAAGATAGAGATAATTGACAAATCAGAGAAAAACATGATAGTCATCAGTACAAGTGATAACAAGATATCCATTAAATCAGATATGGATATCGAGATTTCGGCCCCGAACGGGAAGGTGGCTATTGAGGCTAATGACTTCGAGGTCAAAACAAAAGCTTCTGCAAAGATAGAAGCTAATGACTTCGAGGTCAAAGCAAAAGCTTCCGTCAAGATCGAGGCTACTTCAAGTATGGATCTTAAAGCTTCAGGGAGCATGAACGTAAAAGGGGCAACGGTGAACATCAACTAATATGGGACAGCCAGCGGCTAAACAGGGAGACCAGGTAATGGCGACGGATATACATATTATAATGATCCCGACACCGGGAGGTCCGGTACCGACCCCGCTGCCGCATCCATTCACAGGTATGATCGACGGGAACCTTAGCTCTGATGTGAAGATAATGGGGATGGCCGCAGCTACAGTGGATTCAACAGCTTCAAACATGCCGCCCCACATCCCGCAGGGCGGTCCATTCCAGAAGCCCCCGGCGAACAAGGCTACCATAAAGCTGGGGAGCGCCACCGTAAAGATAAACGGAAAAATGGCTGCCAGGAACGGGGATATGGCAATGACGTGCAACGACCCGTCAGACATGCCTGTGGGCACTGTGATGGCGGTCGGGACAGTTATGATAGGAGGATAGATGGCAGAGCCGGATTTCCTGGGGAGAGGATGGAAATATCAACCTGATAAGCCCGTTTCTGTAAGGGATGGAAAGATCGCATATTCAGAGGGTGAAGATTCTATCAAGGAGTCGATAATGATCATTCTTGGCACTTCAAAGGGTGAAAGAATCATGAGACCGGATTTCGGCTGCGACCTCAACAGGCTTGTTTTTGCTCTGAATAACACGACCACAGCGACCCTTATAGAATCATATATACGAGAATCACTGCTGAAATGGGAGCCGAGGATAGAAGTGACTGATATGGATATTGCTGCTGATGAGGAAGAAGGAAATAAACTTCTAGTCAATATAGAATATATAATCAAAACATCGAATACAAAAGACAACCTCGTATATCCTTTCTATCTTGAGCGGGGCGGTATTTGATGTCTGCTGCGCCTCCAAAGCTAGACTACCGGGATCAACAGAAGATAGTGGAGCAGGTCAGGGAACTTGCTCTTAATTACTGCAATAAAGATTGGATGAATATTGACCAGATCCGATCTGACAGGAGCGCGGATGCGCTTATTCAGATATTTTCAAGGATGATGGAGATCATCATACAGCGGCTGAATAAAGTCCCTGACAAGAATTTCCTTACCTTCATGAACATGGTGGGCACACGCCTGTCTCCTCCGAGAGTAGCAAGAGCGCCGCTGACTTTTACGATGGCTAAAGGCGATAAAAAGGAGGGATTTATCAGGGCAGGCACGCAGGCTGCCACGCTCCAGACCAGGGAACACCCTTCACTGGTTTTTGAGACAGAGAGCGACATCACTATCATCCAGCCAAAACTGACAAGGGCTGTTAGTTTGTCTCCTGATGATGAAAAATGGACAGATCATAGCAAAATCCTGTTGAAAGACCCAAAGGAAGAAGTGGAGGTCTTCAGAGGGAAAGATAGTGTTCCTCACAGATTGTACCTCGGCAACAGCAAGCTTTTCACTTTCGAGGAGAAAAAGACCATTACCCTTACGACAGAAATTGATCTGCGATCTGGCATCCTCCCGAAAATACCGCAGGAATGGGAAGTGAAATGGTATTACTTTGATGAAACTCTATCCCCCAAGCCTCTAAATGTTGTCAGAACTACCAACGACGATGTTGCATATCTTCTGAAGAGCGGGAGCATTACTTTTGAACCTGTTGCCGGAATTTCAGAAAAAGAAATTACGGGATTTGAGAAAGTAAAGGGCCAGCAAAAATCCTGGAAAACCCGCTGGATATTCGCTGAGTTAATGACTTCAGCACCAGAAGGGAACCTTCCAGAGATCAAATCAATCACCGCTTCAATAGGTGGAACATCAGCCCCATCTCAATTACCGGATGCAGCTCTTTTTAACAGCGTTCCCATTGATCTGACCAAAGATTTTTATCCTTTTGGAGAACGACCCAAATTCAACGACACTTTCTATATTGGCTCAAAAGAGGTCTTTTCTAAAGAAGGCGCTAACATAACTATTGGAATTACGCTTTCGCCGGAAATAGTATTACCTGATACAACTTCTATAAGTCTTAGCCTGGAATTCTGGGATGGAACAGGATGGATACAAATCCAGAAATTGAATAAGACAGTGCAAAATGGAGTGGTATCTGGGGATCCAACTCTAGCCTTTACCATAACTGGAAATATAACCTTCAGATGCCCTAAAATCGAATTGAAAGAAGAGAATGGAATAGAGAATTACTGGATACGGTTTCGGATTATTTCGGGAAATTATGGAAAAGATACTGTATATGAAACCGGCGGTGGAATTGATATTTCAGGAACTGGAACGATTACAAGCAGCGAAAATAAAACGAATGTGGAAGGTACTGGAACAAAATTTTTAAATGAACTCAGAATTGGTGATTCTATTACTGCTGATCCTACTAAAGATGAACCTGCTCAAACAAGAAAGGTCGTTTATGTTGATGCAATAGATTCACTCACTGTTAATATTGCCTTTGATCCAGCCATTAGTGGAAGGACTTTCAAATTCAATTATGGATGGATATACAAACCCCCGACTTATAAACCGCCATGCATAAGCAAATTGACCCTGGATTATACTACAGGTGAGATCCCACTATCTATCCTGACGTACAACGACTTTGCCTACAGGAACCAAACGTACTGTTTATTTAACTGGGATGAAGTACCGGGAAATAATGCCCAGCTTATTGAATCTCTCATCTGGGGTTTCGATGTGAACTGGATAAGAGAGGCAATAATCCGGAAAATACCCGGAATAGCAACAGAAAAGGAAACCATCAGTATCTCTGACGGGAAGAACACTCTTTCCCTCATTCTTGATGACAAGATGAAAAAGGTTTACATGACAGGAACCGAGATTCAAACCAGTGAATTTGCTGTCAACGAAAAGAGATATGTGTTGAATAGCAAAAAATATCCTTTTCCCCCATTCCAGCCAATAGAGGATAAAGAACCTGCCTTTTACCTTGCCTTTGACCAGGACATCGCCAAACTCCCGGTTACTCTGTTCTTTGCCCTGTCCGATAATGTGTTCAAACCTGCTGTTCCTTTGTTGTTTGATAACAAAGGACCGGGACGTGAAGCCACTAATATCGCCTTGAAAGATGCTTCCAGTCTGTATATCGGGGACTTTGTGGAATTTCGCAATCCTTCAGGTGAAATCGAGAAAAAGATCATTAAAAGGATTGATAATCAAACAATCATCTGGGAAGAAAAACTAATCCATGACTTCAGTTCGGATGGCAGCACCATCAGTCTCTCACTTTCAGATAATCCTCCTGTTCTGGCATGGGAATACTGGAATGGGAAAAACTGGTCCCTCCTGAGCGTTGAAGATAAAACAGAGAACCTGACGAGAAAGGATATTATCCAATTCCCTGCTCCTTCCGATATCAATAAGAGGTATTGTTTTGAGGAAAAGAAGGGGGAGGAAGAGAACGATGCGAAAGAGAAAGAGTATTACTGGATACGGGCCCGTATCGATAAGGGAAGATATGATAGGTTGCCAAAACTGCGAAGCGTGCACACTAACACGGTATGGGCAAGCAACCTGGTTACAGTTAGAGATGAGAAGATCGGTGGAAGTAACGGGCAAAAGAATCAGGTCATCAAATTTTCTCATTCACCTGTCCTTAGCGGTCAAAGAGTGTGCGTGAATGAACTGTCACTCACACAAGAGGAAAGAAAGCTCATAATTTCTGAAGAAAAAAACGATAAGGCAGCAGTCAAAGATCTTAAGGATGATGCAGGCAACATCACAGGTTACCGGGTTCGATGGCATGAGGTAAGCCATTTCTTCTCTTCTGGACCCCATAGCAGGCACTATATTATAGACAGGATTAATGGGACAATAACCTTTGGCGACGGAGTAAGAGGGATGATCCCTCCAGCTGGAAAAAATAATATCGTGTGCAGCTATCGGTATGGAGGGGGAAATGATGGAAATAATGCCAGGGCATACTCCATAACAAAACTAAAGACCGCTTTTCCATTTGTCAAGTCAGTCACGAATCACGCGGATGCAGATGGCGGATGGGATAAGGAGACCCTGGAAAGTGCTGAAGAAAGAGGACCTCAGACTATCAAACACCATGAAAGAGCAGTCACTTTAGAGGACTATGAGTGGCTGGTCAGGGCATCCCCAAAAGTAGCAAAAGCAAAATGCCTGCCAGTCAAAGATCCCACCCAGAGGACAAAATCCGGCTGGGTCACGGTGATCATAGTCCCGGAAAGCGACGATCACAAACCTCTTCCGACCCAGGAATTAATAGATAGCATTAAAGATGATATTGAAAAAAAGACATCGACCCATCTCATAGACCGTTCCCAGATCAATATGATAGGTCCGGGTTATATCAAGGTGGGAGTGGTAGCTTCTGTCCAGTTCACTTCGATCCCCGAGGCAAAGACCATTGAAGGCAGGATCATTAAAAGACTGAATGAGTTCTTTCACCCGCTGCACGGGGGTACAGACAATAAAGGACGGGATTTCGGAAGGGATGTTTATATATCGGAAGTTTATAAAGTCATCAAGAATACGGATGGTGTGGACTATGTGGATCAGCTGTATCTTAATGCTTCGATACAGATTTATAAATTGAAAATCAATGAAATAACTCCATCGGTTGTTTATCCAGAGCGCAGTATTGTGTCGATAGGTAAGAAATTCCTATTTGACTGGGATGAAATTCCGGGAAAAGATTCAAAAAATTTGAAAGCTTATCTGACACAGAATTTTGGCATTGACTTTGAGAAGGGAGAAACGATTGAAAAAACCAAGAATGTCATATATGTGTACACATATAATCACATATATAATAAATATTTGTTCAGCTGGGAAGAGGTTGCCGATACTGAGGAAGTACCGGGAAAAGAAAAATATAAACTTATTACATATCTAAGAGAAGAATTTGGTTTGGACTGGTTAGATCAAGTTTTTTCGATAGTTAGAAAAATTGACAATGGCATAACCCTGAAAATCAAAGGTCCTTTTGTATGGCCACCTTTGAATCAAAACTATATTCTGATCAGGCTCGACGCTACAAAAACCAAAGCAGACCTTTCGATCTCAACTGACCACAGGACCGATAAATTCGAGGCGAAGGTCGAGAATAATAAGCTAAACATATACACTTACAATAAGATCGTCAATAACACGGTTTCGATCAGATTTGATGATGATCCAACAAGGCTGATCCTCACAATCGATAACATCAGGACCGATGAATTGGTTGCAAAGGACAAAACGAAAATCTATGACAGAGCAATATTCTCTCTGGCTGAACGACTTCCACTTGAAGGAACTGATACTCTTACTGTAGTGGGTTTTAAAGAAGGAGACAATATTATCCTCAGAGATGGCGAAAACAGGAAACTTCTTGTTGTTAGTTCCGTGTCTCATAATATTAAGGGTGACATCCTTGAATGTGAATCCGTACGATCTGAAACTGGATTCCCTCCTTGGAGCGTCGTGGAAACATTTGATAAGAGAATTAAGTCATTCATTACCGAAGGTGTGCCTGCGAATAGCGACATCATTAATCTCAAGGTAGCGCCACTTGAGATAAGTGATAAATTGTTCCTCGGGCTCAGGGATGATCCAACTAAGATTGATTCTTCACAGATAAAAGAAATAAGTGATAAGGTTGAAACCATTTTCATAGATGATAACTATCTTGTTTATTCCGGTACACATGTGATAAATAAGAGTGAGGAGGAGGAGGGATTACCCGATGTCAAAATCGATGAAATATATAATCTGGTACATAACGGAAAACTTCCTGAATTCCCTTATCTTATTAATACAAACACCCGGGAGGTCCATAAATTGAATAACTGGAAGAAGAACTGCCATCTTCCTGATATAAGACTTGGGCATAGAAAGTTCATCAGAAATTATGATGATCTTGATATGACCAATGTATACGATTACTGCAGATGGTGTTTTGGAGCTGAATTGTCTAAACGCTGATTTTTTCTTTCGAGGCAACACATGTCCGTACCTATATCGAATTTACCAATACCTAATCTGGATGACAGACGTTTCGATGACCTGATGAAAGAGGCGCGATCGCTTATCCTTAATTATGACAGGGACTGGACAAACCACAATCCATCAGATCCTGGAATAACGCTCCTTGAACTTTTCGCATGGCTCAGCGAAATGGTAATGTACAGGATGAACCAGGTCACTGTAGAATCCTATACCAACTTCCTGAAGCTCATCGCAGGAACACAGAATAAAGACGATCTCGAGAAAATACTTGAAAGCACGTATTTATTTGACTGGAATGATTTTAAACCGGATGGTGAGATCAGATTACGGAATTTCCTGAAGACCGAACTCGGTTTAGATTGGGTAACAAATTATGATAATGCGAAGATCATAAAGCACGATCAATCATATTTTTTTTCCTGGAACGATGTACCAGGAAACGATGACAAAATACTCACATCATTTTTAAAAATGAGATTTGGTATTGATTGGGTGGAAAAATCAATAATAGTTAAAAATTATCATGATGACACATATGATGAAACCATAAAACTATCTTCAGGAGATAAATTTGTCTCTCTTGGACTTAAAAAAGAGGAAAAGAAGGTAAGGCTGATAACCGATGATGGTAGAACCGATGAATTCGTTTTGATGGAAGGAGAAGACAAACTTAACGTATATAATCCTTCAATTAAGACTCTCAATATTTCCTCAGGCAAAAAGTGGATAGAAATAAAAGTGGATGAAATTGAGGGAAAAGGAAATCTCAATATCAATGGCTGTAAGGTGCGCTACCTGCATTCCATAAAAGAAAATGGAGGATTGAACATATATAATATGCCTGATCTGGACGGAGCTTATAAAAATCTTCTCAATTTCTTGGTCGAAATCAATGATGGAAAAAAGAAGAGCATCTCGGAAATCAAACAGGCTCCCGTTGAATTCATGGAATCCATGTACAGGGCCATCACGTCAGAAGATTATAAAAAAAGAGCACAGGATTGTATGAAAATCCTGCTGCAAAAAGACCCTCCGGGAAGGGCTGTCTGCATGACCAACCGGAAACTATTATACAGCAAGGGAATTGAAGAATATGGGGTAAATGAGGAGCTTCCAGGACATGTTTCTGTGATCATTATTCCACGCGGAGTAGAAGATTCATATTTGTTCAGATGGGATGAAATCCCGGGAAACGATAATGGGAAACTCGCAGAATTTCTGGAACAGAAATATGGTATTGATTTGGCAAAAATAGCAAAAATTGAAAAAATCGATAATGGTAGGACAATAAATGTATCTACTGAAGAAAAAACTCTTTCTCTAAAACTTAATGATACGAAAACCATTGTGAACCTGAAAATCGATGATGGTTGCACCTTTGCGCTTAATGCTATAAAAGAAAATAGTATTCTAAATATATACGAGATTTCCAGATATTGCAAAGAAGAGGGAAAACCTTCAGATCTGTTGCTGGAAGAGATCAAAGCATATCTGGATGCGAGGAGATTGATCACGACACGTGTGCATGTGGTGAGTCCTGTTTATGCAAATGTGAAGCTGAGAGTGCAGCTTGCCATTAAAGAAAATATTAAGCAAGCCGAAGTGATATCTGAGGCTGAAAGAAGGATTAAAGAATATTTCAATCCGATCTCAGGCGGACCGGAGGGAACTGGCTGGCCCATGGGCAGGCATATCTACCGCTCTGAAGTGTACAACCTGCTGGAAAATATCAACGGCGTAGACTATGTCGCTAAAATCTGGATAAACGATGTTGAAAATGCTTCGACACTTGCGATCGAGAAGCACCAGCTGATCGCATTGGAGAAATTCGACATAGAAACGGTGAAATATGAATGACAATAACGACAGAAATTATCTTCGGTATTTGCCTGCCATCTATCAGATAGAAAAAGATGGCTTTCTTGAAAGGTTCCTGAAAGTATTTGAGAACATCCTTTCAAAATACTCACTGTTCCGCGTGGAGATCAAAGATCCGGCTGGTCTGGCGTACAAATTGCTTGATGCTAATAATCCCCTGTCCGTTTTCATTAAGGATAGATTTTCACAAGAGAACAGGCGGATTCTGGATGAGTTCATGAATGCAAGTCAGCCGTCAGAAGCCCTTCAAAAAGCCCTGAATGAAGAATTCAAGAACCTGCTCCTTGGAAATTCGATATATGAAAAAAACCGCTTCCAGAGGATAAAATTATCTCCTGAAACCGCAGAGCTTCTTGAAAAAAATCCGGTCGGTAATGACCTCATCCGCCTGAACATGATGCTTCTGGTAGAAGCGTTCCCTTATGAAGTAACTCAAAGAAAAGGTATAGAGGAAATAATTGACCAGATCCATATCTATTTCGAACCTCTTAATATGCCTCTTGAGTTCCTTCCCTGGCTTGCAGGCTGGATGGCCCTTGTTCCGAGAGAAGAGGATGAATGGAATGAGAATAACGCTGCGAAAAAGCGCGATCTTATTGCGAAGATAATCCCGCTGTACCAGAGGCGAGGAACGCTTGACGGACTGCGAAAGTTCATCCGGATCTATGTGGGCGAAGATGTCAAGATATCAATAAATGAGTTCCTGGAGACATTACAGATAGGCGTCAGTTCCACGATCGGAACGAATACAGCGATACGGGAAGGACGCCCCTATTATTTCCAGGTATATATCGAGCTGCCCACAGCGAGTCGGGAGATACTGGAAAAGAGGAGGCGCGTCATAAGGAACATCATCAATCTTGAAAAACCGGCTCACACATATTATTATCTGATTACTGAGGCACCCACCATGCAAATAGGAGTACATTCAAAAATCGGGGTGGATACACTGCTTGGAAGCTTGATCCGCGAAAGCACGGAGGCATGATCTGTCAATGGAAATCGAGTGAGTTTAAAGATATTAAGAGAAATGATTATAATAAAACAAGGAGGTAAAAATATGATAACGTTGGATGACATTGAGAAAATGAAAGAAGTCAGAAGGATGCGATACTTTAATGAACTGTTCCTGAAACAGGAAGAGTTCGTGCTTGACCAGAATTATCATATCAGGATGCGGCGGCTTCATAACGGGCATCTGCACAGCCACGGGATAGTATGGGGACTGGAGGTAGTAGAGGGATCCAATCCCACAAGTGTAAAAATAAAGCCGGGCATGGCGCTCAATAAGGTGAAAGCAGCAAATGAAGATGATGTAAGTCAGGAGATCATTCTTTTTGCTGAGACAGATGATATCGAACTCAAAGGCACTGCAGCTGAAGGTGATGGAGTCTATTTTTATATTTATCGGTTTGAGGAAAAAAACTATACTGATGAGTCGAAGGGGGGGAGTGAAGAAATCAACTGGCTGGAAACAGCCAAAGTTGAATTAATTGCAGTTAAACCTGAAAATAAACCTGACAATGAAAGTCATATCATACTGGCAAAGGTCAAATTGATAGATGGACATGTCCATATCGAAAATGAAGACCGCATTTATGCTGGAGCCTACGGTAAACTGGCGCTATCTGTGGATGGGGAAGAAAGCGCACTTTCTATCGAGGGAAAGAAGTTTGATGCTGAAAACGGGATTCAAATCAATTCTCCTTTAACGAATTTCACAGGCGGTCTTCGTATCGGAAGCACGTCTGAGCCGGGTGATAAAAATCTGGTCGTAGATGGCAATTGCACTGTTAATGGGACGCTTGAGGTAAAAAGCGGGATGCCCGGCGGTCTGCACATCGGAGGCACATCTGATCCGGGTGATAAAAATCTGGCAGTCGATGGTAATTGTACGATTGATGGTAATCTTACAGTCAAAGGGACCCGGAAAGAAGGAGTAGTAATTTCAGACAATATCATTACAGTACATGATTATCCACCCCCCGGGAATAAAAAACCGCTTATTGGTGATGGCGGTTTAGAGGTTTATCGGGGTGGGACAGCACCAAATGCCCAGATAATATGGCGAGAGGAGGCTATTGAGAAAAATAGCAAATGGAAAATCGGTCTTGAAAATAATTTGTTAGATTTAGTTTACGGTGACAATGTGCTTAAATTGACCGATGCTTCAATTGCAGATGAACTCCATAAGCACAGCAAACTCGTGGGTTCAGACGGCTCTCCTGACCCTGCCCTGATTGTTGATAACGATGGCAATGTTGGCATAGGTATCGATGAACCATCTGAAAAACTACTGCACGTTAATGGCACAGTTAAAGCCACTAACATTAATGCATCTGGATTCTCAGGAGATACATTGAATTTAGCCGAAAATGCCGAGATTATGGGGAATGTCGGTATTGGGACGCTGAATCCGGAATCAAAACTTGAAGTAAGGAACGGGGATCTTCTTGTTCAACCGATTGATTCTATGTCAGGTGATTATGTCAGGATCCATGGTTCCAGTCCGGCCCCCGTACCAATGCTGGCAGAATTCATACCCGACCCGGTGATATCTTTCTATGAAGATGGCACACAGAAAGCGGATATTCTCTGGTCAAAAGAGCTTGAAGCCTTGTTAATAAATAATAGCGCTGCAAATACTTATATAAACCGTAATGGCGGCTATGTCGGTATCGGGACGGATAAGCCGTCAAATGAATTAGAGGTCGCCGGCACTGTTAAAGCAGATGTGTTCTTAGGTGATGGTTCGCAGTTAACAGGAGCCAGCCAATGGCTCAATGACCCTGCCGGGATTTATTATGATAAAGGCAATGTTGGCATTGGCACATCCACGCCAGGTTATGGGTTAGATGTGAAAAGCAATGACGGTTACGCATTAAGGCTTTCGACTGAGGATACAAACAGCGATATCAGGATTCAGGCTGAAGGTACTGGTGGAGGTGGCCTGCAAATTAACTCGATGGGTGGGTCCAATTCTATTTATCTCATGACCCGGGAATTGATCAGAATCAGTATTGATGGAAAGGGTAATGTGGAATTATTAGGTAATTTATACGTTGACGGCCCTGTCAAAGCCAAGGAGTTCATAGGTGACGGCTCGAAGTTAACCGGTAAAACCCAATGGCTCGGCGACCCTGCCGGGATTTATTATAAGAACAACGTGGGTATCGGGACACCACCATCTGCAACCGATAGACTATCTGTTATAGGCACCATTAAGGCAGATAAGTTCATAGGCGATGGATCAGGATTAACAGGTATCAATGAAGGCAAATGGTCAGATGGTGCAGTCCCTGATAGTATTTTTTATAATGGCATCGTCGGCATCGGTACAAAGAGCCCATCAGGAAAGCTCCAGATTGGCGAATTTACTTATGCAGGCGAAGATCAATATGTTCCAGATGATTATGATAAGGAAGGGCTTTTAATCATCGGCAATGGTTATCCTTCTTTAACGCTACTCGGAAGGCGTTGGAACGGTAGCCATCTGCGTCTCGGTGATGAGGGAGAAATCTGTCTGGATATCAAGGGAGATAACGATGATACTTCATACATTGATGTCAAAGGCAATTCTCAAGGTCTGGAGTTTAGGATAAACGGTAAAGAGAAAATGAGAATTGATATTAATGGCAATATCTTCGTGGGGAACGCTTATGCTGCCAGCGATTTATCAGTTAATGGAACTGTCAGCGCAACGAAATTCATAGGCGATGGCTCACAGTTAACAGGCGCAGGCAAATGGTCTGATGCTGCTGGCGGTATCTATTACGATAAAGGAAATGTCGGCATCGGTACGATAACGCCATCAAAAGAATTAGAAGTCATCGGTACAGTTAAGGCGGATGCGTTTGTTGGCGATGGCTCAGGATTAAAAAATATTTTTGGCGCAAGCAAATGGATTGATGGTTCTATCGCCGGGCGTATTTACTATAATAAAGGCTACGTCGGCATCATGACAACGGACCCAGTATGCGCGCTGCATGTTGCAGGTGATGTGCAAGCAGAGGGAACAATGTATTCAAGTTATGGTTTCAAAACCGGTTTGGTTGGCGACCTAGCTGAGAACTATTCTTCAGATATGGATCTTGAACCTGGAGATGTTGTTCGTTTGGACCAGGACGAGGATAGAATCATCATATCGGAAAAGCCGGATGACTGTTTAGTCCTCGGAGTTATATCGACTGCACCTGGATTCTTGTTAAATACAAAGCGTGACGGTGAAAAGGTATTTCCTGTTGCCCTGTGTGGTCGTGTTCCCTGTAAAGTTGTTGATGAAAATGGTCCGATAAAAAGGGGAAATTTATTAACATCTTCTTCAATCCCTGGTCATGCTATGAAAGCCAGTCCTATAAAAATTAAAGGTGAAGAATTATTTCGACCAGGAACGATTATAGGAAAAGCCCTTGATAGGCATGAGTCAGGAAAAGGGGTTATCGATATATTCGTATATTCAAGTTGAAGGAGGTTGAATTATGAAAGAACGATTAGAGCATCGTCTCAAAGAACTGAGAACCGAATTCGAATCAGGTCAAAAAGCACTCTCCGACTTGGAAATTAAACAGGCGAACCTGAGGAACACACTGCTGCGCATCAGTGGTGCGATCCAGGTGCTTGAAGAGGAACTGGTGAAAGAGAGGCAGATAGAGTCGGTTAGCACAAGCCAGTTAGAAAGAATTCCTAAATCTGAGCCAATAACAGAGTGAAGAAATTGGATTATTGACGTATAGGAAACTATATTTCATTTCTCTCAAAAATAATATTCCACTTTGCTCTTAACGCGCTTTTATCTTTCGAAAAATATTTACTTAGGTAATATAATTAAAATGATGGTGGGAATATGATTAATAAATTAAGAATGATAATGTTCTTGGGATTATTGACGAGTGTAGTTGTTTTTATAAGTGGCTGTGTGCAAGAAAAAGCTGTATGGAATGAAACGATAAAGAAACTCAACCAACTACAACATCATACAAGAGAGGGAACACTCCAACTATAACTGAGACCCCTACCAGCAAGTCACCTACTTTCCTTTACAAAGGTTTTGATGATATCAAATTATTTAAGGGTGCCTACTGGAAATATTCGTGGGAGTATGCTTCTTCTGGTGACCCCACAATATCTGGAACCTTAATTATAGAATTGACCGATTCTGAAATTTGGGACATGACTGATTTGGGTGAAATAACCTTTCATCGCATCAAATACACGCTGTCCGGTGATAGTTATCCATTATCTATTAACAAAGTGAAATATTTGGCTTCAAGAGATGGAGTCATTTATATCGGTTAATATGATGGCACTAACCATAGGGCAGCTAGACTGTTTGACTCACATGACGATGAAGGTTTCATAGGTTATTTTTCCGCTGAATCGTAAGAAATCTATAGGCGAGACCACAATCAACAATCGTCCCGCAGTAGTAATTTCCGAACGTTATTATAAACCGATGTGTCAGATAACTGCGGGTGTGGAAACATGTGATGATCAATCCCACGATTATATTGTGCGCGAATATTACCTGCCACATATTGGATTCGGTGGCTTCTATCGTTCTGGAACTTCGGTCTTTACCGGTGGTGGCCTTTACGATAAATTTACTTCAACGATGGATATGTGGCTTACTGACACCAATATCATCTGAGTAAATATTCATTATTATTCAATTCCGTACCCGCGCCTGAATCAAATCAAAAAGATCAGGTAGACTATAGAAATCCCAAAAAATTGACAGAACTAACACTGATACCTCTGGACTTTCAAGTAAGAGGTCTGTACATTAAAAACCAAATCTGATTATGTGATTTAAGGTGGTGAAAAAATGGATAAAAATAGTGAAGAATTGGCGTCTCGCCTTTCGTATGAAATTATAAAAGAAGTGGCACCTGATGAACTGGATTTATTCGACGATATAAAAGAAGAATATCTTAAAAATCCTGATGCTTTTCTGGAGAAAGATCCTAAGAAAAAAGAAAAAATGCTGGGTTTTGGAGGTGGAGTTGGAGAAGTATTCATTACAACTACGATTCTTCCGCTTATCTGGGGTGTTATAGCACATATCGGTAAGGCCGGAGTCGAATCCCTAAAAAAGGAGGGTGCAAAGGCTTTAGAGGATAAGATCAAAGAAAAAATAGGGGGAAAAGAGGTTCATACATCAAATGCGAAAATCAAGGATTTAAGAGATTATGTATTCAAGGATGCTTTATCCATGGGGATAGATGAGCAGAAAGCAGGTTTTTATGCTGATTCTATAATTGGAAAATTGACGCTCATGGGGATACAATGAACGAAAATGATATCCGTTTAAATCCTTTCGTGTATATCTCGGAGACCGATATTCGATTTTACTTAATGGTCTTAATTGGCATTATCGTTCCATCTTTATGGGCTCTGATATTTGCGATTGTTATTTTTTATGTGATGGCCGGCGCTGAGATAACGCTTATTCTCCGATTATTGATTGTGATTCCGATTTTCTTATTTATCCCCATTTTGATTTACAGGGATTATAAAAAATCTACAGGAAAAATTGAAAAAGAATCAAAATTGAAGGAGTTTGACCCAAAAAAGTATCCAGAACACCATGAATACATTGAAAAGCTACATAGTGAATACTTTTCGAGAGAGAAAAAACCTGTGCTGATGGTTCAACCACTGGATGCATCAAAGTCCGCTTTTACTTTTGGTACGAAAAATCATATGTACATTGGTATTCCTGGCGGGCTGATCAAAATGTTTCGGGAAAATCTCAATGGTTTCAAAACGATTTTCCTTCATGAAATGGGTCATATAGTTAACAGAGATGTTGAAAAAACTTATCTGGCGAATTCTACATGGCGGTCGCTTTTCCTGACCCTGTCAGTACCGCTTGGAATTTTTCTATTATATGAAATATATCTTGCGTTAAGCATATTTTACTTGGGGAATCTCGCAGGATATGATATGGATTATATAATCTCTAAAATGGATATTGGAAAAAGAGTGGCATTATATGGAGGGATCATTATTTATTTTATAATTTTTTTAGGAGTTATCTATGTATTGCGAAACCAGATAATCCGTATTAGAGAGTTTTATGCAGATGCAAGAGTTGTTGAATGGGAAAGATCTCCTGAAAATATTGTAAAAACTCTGGAAGAAAGTGGCGGAGAGCAGTACTCGAAATTTGAATTACTAAAAAAATTTCACCCGAATATAAACGAAAGAATTCAGATCCTTAAAAATAATCTGAGCCTGTTTGATCCAAGTCTATGGATTGCATTTAGTATTGGTTTTTTCTACGGTTTAATTGAGTTATCGTTGCCTTTTTTCAATCAGATTTTTTCATTGTCTTCTTCTGAATGGGCTGCAATGGCAAATGAGAACTATCAATCAAGTGGAGAGATATATATTGGTCTTAGAGCTATTATCTCTGTTTTCATCGTTCCTGTTCTGATGCTGCCTGTAAGCCTTAGTTTTCATAAATCGATATTAAGAGATACTTTTATTGAAAAGAAGAACTATTTTTCGTCCACTACTATTTCAAATCTAATAAAATTTTCAATGGCATTCAGTTTAGGATGGTTGACCAATGAATTAATTTATTTTCCCGCAATTATTTCCCTTTATGAAATTAATACTATAATGAGCAATCTCCTAGATATAGCGAAAGCATGGTTCTGGCATGCTCTCTATTTTTCAATTGTATTGCTATACATTCTGATTTTTTCATCAATTCTGATACGGAGAAGTTTTAATAAAAAAGAAGCAGTAAAAAATTTCATATTTGTTTCGATTCTATCATCATTCTTGTATATCTTAATCAGATTCTATGCAATTGAAACTCTTAATAATAAACCACTTACGATGGTTTTTTTCTTTGTTTTTTCATGTGTAACTTATATTTTTATTAAAATCAAAGATAAAAAATTGTCATGTCCCAGTTGTAACGATAAAATAGACTTTTCAGTCTTTCGACGAAATTGTCCCAATTGCCAGCAAAATTTGTATCCGTGGGCAATCTATTCATTTTCATGAAAAATTCAGTGACCTACACGGTAATCTACCCATTTTACTCCTGCGCTGGAGCAGGATACAATGGTTAGTGAATGCATTACAGTTAGCGATACAAAAAATCAAAAACTTATAGAAAATAAAGAGAGCAGATAATATTAGAGAAATCTCGATAAGCTATGGAGTAATATGAACAAAATTTTAAGAATTATTTTATTGTCTATCGTATTGTCGCTGATGATATCAGCAGTTGGTGCAAAAACTGCATCTGACTGGAACCGAGAGGGTATTACTTTAGAAAAGGCCGGAAATTATGAGGGGGCGCTTGAAGCTTTTAGCAATGCTATTCAGCTTGATCCACAGTTCGCGAATGCATGGTATAACATGGGCACTACCCTTGGTGAATTAGGAAGACATAAAGAGGAGTTGGAAAGCTATGATAAAGCATTGGAATTAAACCCGAAATTAACTGTTGCATGGGATAAGAGAGGAATCGCCCTTGGTAATTTGGGGAGATATGAAGAAGCAATAAAAAGTTATGAAGAAGCATTGAAGATAAATCAAGAGGATAATTCTGCATGGCTTATGAAAGGAATAACGTTTGCTAAATGGGGAAAACACGAAGATGCCATAAGCAGTTATGATAGAGCACTGGAAATAAATCCAGATGACACTGATGCATTATTTTTAAAAGGATTATCTCTTTCAAGTCTTAATAAATATAATGAATCAATAGAATATTTTGATAAGACGTTGAAGATAGATCCAAAGAATGCCAATGCATGGAAAAATAAAGGAATTGCCCTAGATAGTTCAGGAAGACATGAAGATGCCATAAGAAGTTTTGATAGGGCGCTGGAAATCGACCCGCAATCAGCTTCTGCATGGTATAACAAAGGATTTGCCCTGGGTAATTTAGGACGATATGAAGAAGAGCTGGAAAGTTATAATAAGGCGCTGGCGATAGAACCGGAGTATGCAAATGCATGGTATAGAAAAGGGATTGTTCTTAATAACTTAGGTAGAACAGAAGAAGGAGAAGAAGCACTTAACATAGCATATAAATTGGATCCAACATTGAAAAAGTCCCCAATGTTTGAATTTACTCTTGTATTTATTCTTGGATTTGTTATTGTAATCTTGATAGTATATTTTTTAATGAGAAGAAAATAGAATCTGGACAACAGATGCCATCACTTCCAAATCATAGCCTTGTGCCTGAGTAGAATATAAGATCAATTAAGGAGGAGTAAAAATAGTAAAACTTATCGAAAAGCAGATTAAAGCTGTAGAAAAATTAAAACGAAATCACCCTGTAGGGACTGGAGGTTGAAAGTCATGGACATCGCGAATGAAGATACAGGAATTTTGAACAGGTGAGGGATAGAGGTTACGAATGAGGCTTAAATATATTTCTTAAAAATATAAAGGAGTATAAAGATAGATCATCAGGGAGGCACCATGGGCAATATATCTAGAATAGAAGTTAAAAAGCATGAGGCAAATAGTCAGAATTTTGTATCAAAGACCAGAAAGCCATGTTGTTCAAAAACCAGAATTTCACCGGTTGATAGAGTTCTATTTCTTCAAAGAACGATTGGCAACCAGGCTGTCCAGAAGCTCATGAAATCCGGTGTACTGCAGGCTAAGCTTAGGATAGGCGCGCCCGGCGATGTTTACGAACAGGAGGCTGACAGGGTGGCGGATGCAGTGATGAGGATGTCTGAGCCGCAGGCATCATCCAGTGGTATACCCAACATCGAGAGAGCTTGCCCGAAATGTGAAAATGATGAACTGAAGCGGCAACCGATAAAAGAAGAAGACGAAGAAGAAAAGCTGCAAAGGAAACCAGTAGAAGAAGAGGAGGAAGGGCTTCAGGCGAAAGCAACATCAGGTAGTATCTCTGAATTAAATCCTGATATCGAATCAAATATCCAGTCTCTCAAAGGAGGAGGCATGCCTTTATCAGAAAACGAACGCGCCTTTTTCGAGCCGCGTTTTGGCCAGGATTTCGGCCAGGTGCGTTTGCACATAGATACACGGGCGGCTGAAATGGCTCGAGCGGTGAATGCGCGGGCGTTCACTATCGGCAGCGATATGGTTTTCGGAGCGGGGGAGTATACACCTAGAACGATCGAGGGACAGCGGTTAATTGCGCATGAGTTGACGCATGCGGTGCAACAAAGTGGTGGCTTGGTGCAACCGCAAATTCAGCGCATAGGTGATCCAAGCCAATTACCCAGTGGTCTTGCCTGCCCAATCGCGCATGACTCTCCTGGTGTCTCTAATCTAGACATCATATTCCGAGTAAACAGTGCTAACCTGAGCTCCAGTGACGAGACTGCCATCGACAACTTTGTTAACAATTGGCACGCTTCTGGCGCTAACGAGAATTTACGTCTTGATGGTTACGCCAGCCCCGAAGGTACCGATTCCCTCAACTGGACTCTCTCGTGCAACCGCGCCATGGCTGTCAAAAACGCACTTATGAGCCCGGCGAGCGGAGGACTTGGTATACCTGCCTCCGATATAGAAATGTTTGCCCATGGCGAAACCTCTGAATTTGCAGCATCATATTCTCCAAACCGACGTGTCTCCATACAGATGCGAGGAGGCTCTCCTAATCTGATTCCGCCAAGGCCGATACAGACTAGGGTTATTCCCTGTACTGCTATGCCCAGAGAGATCTTTAACCGTGGAGCTTGTGGTGCGGATGCAGATTTTAGATCTAATGATTTTCCTCCACTAAAAGGTACTAATGTTGCACAACAGGCAGCTGTATGGGAGGCTGACCACCTTACTCTCGATTTCCAGTTACGTAACCGCATGCGCCTGGAACTGGGCGGACTAGCTGGTGCGGAGGGGTTGAGGATGGTGACCCATTTCTCTGGTGGCACGGGAACCAAGCTTACTCATGACAGTTCCAGTACACTGGGCGCGGATGCGCTTGTTTCAGGGACTTTCTCGCGCTTGCACGCTAGCGTGATCCGGGAAATCGAACGTCAGCTGACTAGCATGGATGCTGCGGGAGTGATCGATTGCAACGCTATCACTCTACCCACGGCGGGAGTTCCTGCTGTTAGCTTTGGTTTCTCAGACAGCACGGCGTTGAAAGCTATCATCGGTGGAACCCAGGGCTTAAGTATCCGTATTACGCGTTTTAGTATCAATCTCAGCTTGCGCATCTATGACATAGAACTCCAGTATCTTATTTGTGATGATTTCGGAGTTGACACAACCGATTTGTATTCACCGGCACTCATTGCTTTTTGGGTCTTGCAACATAGGCGGTCTGGAAATGTGCCTTTCATTAATGAGCTCGATTTACCCAAGGCTGAGCTGGGGCATTATTAAAAAGCCAAATGGCTAATTTATCGCACATTCCAGGAATAGTTATTCTGGGGGCTTTGATGTTTTCATTCTTGGGCCAGGTCGACCCCTTTTGAAGTCCGTATGCCCGCAAAAGGCCGGGGACTTGTAGCTCCATCGATCAACTATATTTCCGGTATCGTGAAGAGAATGCGGTAAGTGAGTATGAGCAGGATGGATGTTGAACTTACTCATCCGTGCATGCAAGAGATCGGCCGCATTTTGTTTTGTAGAAGTTTCCGCTTTAATGCCTATAATGCAATGCGTTGATTAATCCTTTCGTAATTTGCCACATTAAATTCCTTTCTTAAAAAGTTCATTAAGCAATTTAATTGGAAAAAAGATATTTATGCAAACAGAAACTCAAATTAGAAATAAAGAGCTATTGCGTGAAGAACACAAGGAATTAGCCGAAGGTCTGCTCTACACCCACACCCGCATCAATTCCAATACCAAAAAAACCTTAGAATCAACCTCATTCCTCTATGCAGTCATCGAACTGCTCAGCGAAAAGGGATTGATCTCGATCGAGGAACTGGACAAGCGGAAAAATCAGGTCGCAGAGCGGCTGGTAAAGAAGTTCGTAGAGAGTGGCATGGGACTTATGTATCAGGATCCGGAGGAAGACAAATACACGTTCGAACATGAAACCCAAGTGGACTGCGAGAGCAGGCTGCATACATGCAAGGCTATGTGCTGCAAATTTCCTTTTGCCCTGTCTAAACAGGATGTGGATGAGGGCATCATCCGCTGGGAGTTCGGAAGACCGTATCTTATCGCACATGATTCTGATGGCTACTGCGTTCATATGGACAGGAATACATACCACTGCACAGTGCGCGACCACCGCCCTGTGCCGTGCAGGGGTTTTACCTGCGAGAATAATCAAAAATGGCATGTTTGGAATGATTATGAGGCAATGGTCATTAACCAGGAAATGATGGAAAAGATATCTCAGGATAACAGTAAAATTTATGCGATTTCAAAGTCAAAATCAAATGGATGAGAGGTTGGAAGTACATAGAATAGTCATGCAATTTTCTTGGCAGTTTGAGATGTTAAAAGTTATTATATACATATGAGAATATTTAATTTAGGAAAATAACAATGGGCGAAGCAGTCAAGACAGCGGTCAAAGCACCAGAGACAAAAAAAGAGAATCAGATTTCACAGGTGCAGAAAGGTAATTTCTACCAGCCACTCAGTTCACCAGTTGAACAAATTCTCTTTCTTCAAAGAACTATAGGCAACCAGGCTGTTCAGAAACTCATGAAGTCGGGAGCGCTGCAGGCCAAGCTCAGGATAGGCGCGCCAGGCGATGTTTACGAGCAGGAGGCTGACAGAGTAGCGGATGCAGTGATGCGGATGCCGCAGACGCAGGCGTTATCCGGTGGTACACCTTCCATCCAGAGGATGTGCCCGAAATGTGAAATTGATGAACTGAAGCGGCAACCGATAAAAGAAGAAGACGAAGAGGAGAAGCTGCAAAGGAAACCAGTCGAAGAAGAGGAGGAAGAGCTTCAGGGGAAGACAACTTCTGGTGGTATCTCTGAAATAAATCCTGATATTGAATCAAAAATCCAGTCCCTCAAGGGTGGAGGGCAGTCTTTATCAGAAAACGACCGCGCCTTTTTCGAGCCACGATTCGGTCATGACTTCACTAAGGTGAGGTTGCATACAGACGAAAGGGCTGCAAAGTCTGCGAGGGATTTGAATGCACTCGCATTTACAGTAGGCAAGGATGTGGCCTTTGGAGCCGGGCAGTATGCGCCCGGAACGCTTGATGGGCGGCAGTTGCTGGCACATGAGCTTACGCATGTTGTGCAACAAGGACTATCGAGCCTTGGAATTGTTCAGCGATTCCTACCCGAAGATGCCGTGGAAGAGATGATCGGGAAAATGTTTATACTCAACAAAGAGTTGAAGGTTTCTGACCTTACTCTTCCCAAAGGAAGCAGTGTGGTCATTACTGCATGGTCGAACACCAAAACCTCAGTCACTGCCAATTTCACATCAGGCAGTAAAGTTACCTCCGTCACTATCGAGAAAAATATTCTGGTTCCAGCAGGCGACACCAAATCGGGCTTATCTCAATACCATGCAGGTGTTGCGAGCATAGAAAAAAAATATGCCGTACTCGAAAAGAAAATCAGCGATCAGGAAAAAGTAGTGTCTGATTGGAAGGCAGAGGAAAAAAAGTATACGACCGACAATGGAAAAGCCGAATGGCAGCGCCAGATGAATGTGAAGCAAACCGAACTTAAAGATTTGAAATACAAGTTGACGGGAGAAGGATACACCTCTGCTACACTTCCCGAATATTTGAAAATAGAAGCAGATGGAATAAAAATTCCCATCATCCCACAAAGCACATTACTGAACAAAGCTTTGATAGAAGAAACCATGTTCAATGCTTTCGATGCAAGTATTGTAAAATGGGTAGCGTTTTACAATAAGAACATCGGTTCGCCAAAGAAATGGCTTGCATTGGATGCCAGCCTGGTGAAATCAATGTTGTATCAGGAGTCCCACATGGGGACACTGGGAGATTTCCTCAAACTTCCACCATATACGAAAGGGCAACGGATGACCCGTTTCAATATAGGTCAGGCTATTGATAGCTCTGGAGATCAGCAAATTTTGATGATCAAGGAAATAAGTCCAGCTATCGCGATCAAACACAATCTCGATCAGGTAACTAAAGATATGTTTGATGCTCAAGCACGCAGAAAAAAACTTGTAGCAAAAGGCAAATCAATAACGCCCGCGGAAAAGTCGGAATTGGATACGATCAATTCTCGATCTAAAAACGGCGATCGCTGGAACGTTTTCTTCACCACGGACACGCGATGGGAATCAGCAGTTGAGGAATTCTTTACTGAAACGACCAAAGCCCGAAATCTCGATTATGACTACTGGATTCGCACGGCAGTTCGGTGGTTGTTTGAAAAAAGAAACGGAGTTAAGGATTGGGACGCTGCCATAGAAGCATATAATGGATCGGGGACGGATGCTAAAATTTACAAGAAAGACGTGATTGGTCGAAATGAAGCCGCCAAAGCTGCAACAGGAGATTTCATACCCAAACAACATTATTGACTTGTTTTGAGTCAGTCAGGCAGGATGGGAGTTCGGAAGACCATATCTTATCGCACACGATACTGATGGCTACTGCGTTCATATAGACAGGAAGACCTACCGCTGCGCATTGCGACCACCACCCTGTGCCGTGCAGGGGTTTTACCTGCGAGAATAATCAAAAATGGCATGTCTGGAATGACTATGAGGCAAAGGTGATTAACCAGGAAATTATCAATCAAGATAAAAGGAAGATTTATGCGATTAATTTCAAGGAGATAACAAATGAGTGAGGCAATCAGGACAACGGTAAAAGCGCCTGAGAAAAAAATAGAGAATCAGGTTTCGCAGGTGCGGAAAGGTAATTTATACAAGCCACTCAGTTCACCTGTTGAACAAATTCTCTTTCTTCAAAGAACCATCGGCAACCAGGCTGTGCAGAGGCTCATGAAGTCAGGAGCGCTACAGGCAAAGCTCAGGATAGGCGCGCCCGGCGATGTTTATGAGCGGGAAGCTGACAGGGTAGCGGATGCGGTGATGAGGATGCCGCAGCCGCAGGCAGTATCCAGCGGTACACCCAGCATTCAGAGGGCATGCCCGAAATGTGAAAATGATGAACTGAAGCGGCAACCGATAAAAGAAGAAGGAACCGAGACCGCTATATATACAATACCAACAGAATACTCTTTTGATGCCAGGGTATCTCCATCGGGCGGTACATTAATTTATAGATATTTTACTTCTGAAATACGCGTGATTTTAGAAGTAAGTCCTGAAGTGAGAATCGCAAAAGCACCATTTGCTTATCAATTCTTAACTTCGTTTGAAAAAAGGGATTATCCAATCATTCGGTTAGTAGTTGCACCAGGGGTTTCAATTCGGACAGAAGGTTATCCAGAGTTATGTATTTTAGGTCCCAAGTATCCATCACTTGAAATTTATCGCGTCCAAGACCCTGCACTTGTTCCACTTCAGGGAGATCCAGTAATTCCATCACATTATGTAGGAATGCAACCTGTTTACGGAGTAGCAGGTCCTCCTCCTCTTGTTGTCAAGAAACGCCCTGATGGGATTGATATAATACACACGGCTTCAGGGGATGTATTTGAAATCACAGCACCAAGTTTTTTGGGCACGGCTCGCTTCGCCTATGAATTGATTCCAGCTAACCCTTTGGCTCTTAGTTATCCTAAAAATGTATCTATAATAAAAGTAGTAAAAACACCTTCCACAAAATTTTTCGTAAATAGAGCAACAGAAGCTCAAACCCCCAAGCAAGAAGTTGTATTGGGAAACATTGAATTAGCGGATCCCATTTTAGAAGTATATGAGGTTCCTAGTGTTACTCAAGTGCCTGTTCAAGGGACATCGATTAAGCCTGTTGGGCGTCAACTGACAACTTTTGAAGCGACTTACTATGAACCAAATGAACAAATTTTTGCAAAAGCAATCACCGACACTGCCATAGGATTAATACCTGTAGTAGGTGACCTCACAGATATTGCAGAATTTTTTTATGGAATTTTTGAAGGTTATGATAAATGGGGACGACCCTTAACTGGAACAGATTTAGTTTTAATGGGAATTGGCGCTTTACTTCCATTAGCAGGGGGTGGTGCCCTGCGTGGAGCAACACGTATAGCTAAATCAATTGGACGTCACCCCGACGAAATTGCAGATATTGTTAAAGCTGCTTCAAATCTAACTCAAGCAGAAAGAAGTCGGATCTCAAGTTGGACTCTCTTAATACGCCAGGGGGGTGAAATTCCAGCAGAGGAGCTAAACAAGGCAGAACTCATAATAAGGCGCATGGATGAATTCGCCTCTGCTGGAGTACGAGAGGTAGAACCTGTAGCGGTAACGGCTCGAGAGACATTCTCGCCGATGTATGAACAACTAATAAAGGCTGGTTATAAGCCAATGGGCCCTTCAAAAGCAATATGGCCTGACGCTAGATACCCAACAGTGGAGATAAGGCCTAAAGGAGATATATTTGGAAATTACGATGAGGTCCTCAATTATGTAAGAGAAACAGGACTTACAGGACGGCGTGGAATAGATGAAAGTACAATTGAAGCCCACCATCTGCTTGAAGATAGGTTAATGGAATATTTTGGAATCCCAACGGCAAAAGGCCGTAGTGTTGCTCTGGAGGCAGGCGATCATGCCTACTTCTCTGCCGAAGTACCAAGTCATCTTCCGAGAAAAACATTCTTTGATATTAATGACGTTTTTGATGCCCATGCGCAAGTTTATCGAGAAGCTGGTCATGAAGAATGGATTGATGAGATAAGAAATTTCTTGCGACAGAATAAAGATTTTATTCGTTACCGCTATGAAATAACAGGATTAATACCAGGTTCATATCTGCCTGATTTTGTCGAAAGAAGGCGAATAGCACTAGAATTCCTTGATGGTTTGTAAAAGCTTAAACGAATTAGAGCTGCTTCCTATTTTGCAAAAATTTTGGTAAGAATTAACCCTATACCCAGCCTAAATTTGTTTTACTGCGAGAATAATCAAAAATGGTTTGCTTGGAATGATTATGAGGCAAAGGTCATTAACCAGAAAAAGATTGAAAAGATGTCTCAGGATAACAAAAAAATTTATGCGATTTCAAAGTTAAAATCAAACGGAGTAGAGGCTGGAAGTCCATAGAATAGTCTTTACAATTTTCTTAGCAGTTTGAAGTGTTAAGAGCTAATAAATCTATATATGAACATTTAATTTTTAGGGAAATAACAAATGGGCGAAGCTTTCAAGACAGCGGTCAAAGCACCCGAGACAAAAAAAGAGAATCAGGTATCACAGGTGCAGAAAGGTAATTTCTGCCAGCCACTCAGTTCACCTGTTGAACAAATTCTCTTTCTTCAAAGAACTATAGGCAACCAGGCTGTGCAGAGGCTCATGAAGTCAGGAGCGCAATAAGCTCGCTCAATGTCTCATCCACGATATTTAATGATTTATAAATTTGAATTCTCAACAGGAGGAAAATAATGGTATAGAAAATATCTGAAAGAAATAAGAAAAATGCATTTACGGAAAACAAATATCACTGGTTTTTTGACCACATTTTTAAAGTAATTTACATAATAAACTATATTAAGAGGTAATAAAAAATGCCAAGAGCAATAAATGTAGAAACAGATGACTATGCAAAGATACTACTGAAATTAATACCCAGCGAGATAATCGCTGCGTATGTTACAATAGCAGGTTTGATCCCGGCAGGAAATACCATGTGGTTATGGGGGATATCAGCTGTACTTTTAATCCTGGTAACCCCGTATCTGCGAAAATTCCAGGGAGTCACGAACCCGTTGCAATACGCAATTTCATCGATCTCATTCGTGGTCTGGGTATTCGCAATAGGAGGGCCCTTTGTTACAATGGGCTGGTACCAGAGCTGGATGGGCTCCATAGTGCTTATCCTGTGGACGCTGATTCCGCCATTGTTCTTCAAGATACCTGAATAGGTAAGATGTAAAGTGTTATTGAGTATATGAAGGGGAATAAAAATGAAATTGGAAGAAATAAGAATAAAATCTGAAAAAATGCTCTTACAGAAGGCAAATGTCGTCGGCGTGATGACGGGCTATAAGATAAGAGGAGAAGAAAAGACCAGGGAACTGAGTATAATCTGCATGGTGGAAAAGAAAGTCGAAGTATCAGCGCTGAAATCAGGTGACCTCATTCCTAAAAAGATCGATGATGCGGTTACAGACGTCATAGAGGTCGGGAAGATAAGGGCCCTGCAGGTCGACAGGAAGTCGCGCCTTCGCCCCTGCCCCATGGGCACATCCGGCGGACATTACCTGATAACCGCAGGCACAAACGGGGAGCTGGTCAGGGACAGGGCCTCGGGTAAGCTGTGCATAGGCACGAATAACCATGTGGGAGCCAACTCCAATGAAGTAAATATCGGCGACCCCTATCTTCAGCCCGGACCTATTGATGGCGGCAGGCGGCCAAATGATGAGATAGGCAGGCTCCTGCGCTTTGTGCATTTGAACCTCAGCGGCGTTCCAAGCGAATGCCCGGTCGGAAAGCTCTGGAGCGGACTCTACAATGTCCCCGCCAGCGCAGCAAGCCGCAGGACAAGGCTCATGTCGGTAGTGCAGGTACCAGAGGATAACTATGTGGATGGCGCCATCATCGAGTTGAACAATGAAAGAGATGCCAAAGCGGAGATATTGGAGATTGGTATTCCAAATGGAACAAGAACGGCACAGCTCGATATGCACGTCCAGAAATCCGGAAGGACCACGGGTCTTACAAGGGACGGTCCTATAACAGCAGTGGATGCCACCGTAAGCGTCGATTACGACGGGGGGCGGACAGGTATTTTCAAAGATCAGATAATTGTGGGCCAGCCTGGGTTCTCAGCAGGTGGTGACAGCGGAAGCCTTATCCTCGATATGGAGGGCTATGCTGTAGGTAAGCTTTTCGCAGGAAGCGACACAATAACGATAGCTAACCACATACAGAAATATCTTGACCTTCTCAATGCAGATCTTGTCACTGGTTAGCATGATGGCGACATCGAGATGAAACAATGGCTACAATCGAAGAAGCAAAGAGGATAAAGAACAAGTATGAATCCGCTCTTTTAAAAAAGAAAGGAGTGGTGGGTTGCGCTACCGGATACAAGGTCATTGGCGGCAGGAAGTCAAATAAGCCCGCCATCATATGTTATGTGATGAAAAAAAAACCAAAGAGAGAGCTAAGAGAGGAGGACATCGTGCCCGGGGAACTTGATGGAGTACCAACGGATGTGGTTGAAAGCGGTGATATCCGGGCATTGTGATCGATGAAATTATATCAGAAAAATGGGATATTTTCTTCATTTAACAACTGTTAAATTCAAAACACAGTTTCTTAAAAATGCGGGACTGTAAAAAAGTTTGGTGTTGCAGGCTATCATGAAATCCTTGTCAGGAAACCGCAGATAATGGCGCCCAGAGTCACGAGCCTCCCGAGTCGCGCCTCGGGAGGGCGTATCCGCATATGGCGTTGCCATATGCGTGTGCGGAGTCGAGAACCCGCAGGGTTTCGGAGCGGCGCATCCACGTCAACCGTTGCGCCAGTTGACGTCGCACAACCGTCACGTCAGTTGACGCCGTGCACACGTATGCCAGCGTACTGGCATACGTGGACGCGTCCTCAAGGGGCGCAACCCTTGACGTATGGCTCCGCCATACGTGGATATCGCTATGCGATATCCCCCCAGGGCATACGTGTTGTTTGGGAGTCGAGAACCGTTAGGTTTCGGTCTGAGAACCCGCAGGGTTTCGGCCTTGATGAACACAGATTTGTGATAGCGTATCCGCGTTTATATCCGTTCATCAGTGGTTCTGTACATCATAACACCAAAAGGATTTTACATCTACAAAAATGCAAAAAATTCAAATAAGAAGCAACAAAAAATTATAAGCAAATCTTTATTTAGTATAGGATTAAAATCGTTTTAATACATGGAACTACACAAGATTGAAAAGATCTTAAAAAAAGAGCCGGATGAAGCGGCCGAGGAATTATTGAAAGAGGTCGAGAAAGCATACGGTGAAGTACCATACATTCTGAACTTCATGAAACAATCGCCAGAGCTGCTTGTCACCAAGGTTCTTTATGAAAATGCGATAATACGGGAATTTAAGCGCCTTGATCAGAAAACCATAGAATTGATCTCGATAGGGGTGTCTGCGGCGCTTCGCTGCGACCACTGCCTGAAAATGCATATCCGGGTGGCCCAGCGCCTTGGGGTGACAAAGGAAGAAATATTTGATGCTATCCTGATCGCGGGCTCGCTTTCCAACGCAGCAGTGCTTGCCGAGGGCACACGGGCGATGGATTCTGAAAAAATCAAACTTTCAGACAAAACGGAGTGCAAAGTTTGCGGGATACCCAAAGAAAAGGAAGATTAAGCTATCTCCACTGAAGAGCCGCTCACGATCCTGCATTCGGGGAGGCACAACTCAAGAACTTGCGCTGCCACATGCTCGGGTCGCAGGAGCGAGGATACATCCTCCGGGTAAAGGGAGCGGTGCATACCGGTATCCACTCCACCCGGGCACACAGCATAAACCCGGATGCCTTTTTTGGCAACCTCATATGCCAGTGATTCTGTGAGGCCGATCACGCCGAATTTGGAGGCGCAGTAAGCCGAAAGCTCGGGGATACCGCTTTTTCCAGCCCCGGAGGAGATGTTGACTATAACACCGCCTTTGGTCAAAACCGGAAGGACCTCGCGGCAGCACAGGAAAGTCCCTTTCAGGTTCGTATCCATGATCATATCCCACTCTCCATTCGAAGTCTCAGCTAGGGTTTTTCTGAAGGCGATGCCTGCGTCGTTCACAAGAATGTCAATGCCTCCCAAAACGGCTTTTGTTCTCCTGACGAGGTTCTTTACAGCCTGGATTGACCTCACATCCATGGGTACCGCAAGGCTGCGCCTTCCCAGCTTTTCTATCTCAGCTGCCACGACGCCTATCTCTCTATCCGTACGCGCGGCGACTGCAATATCAGCCCCCTCGCGTGCAAGCGCCAGCGCTATCTCCCTACCAATGCCCCGCCCGCCGCCAGTCACAACTGCGACCTTGTTCAGAAGTTTCATCTAAATAATCCCTTATTCCACGTGCTTGATCTCACCTATTATTTTCTCAAGTAATAAGCCAAGCGTTATAAGTCCGAGTGGATTTCCCTGCCCGTCAATCACGAAACACATACTGGACTGCCTGTCCTTGATCAGTTCTACCAGTTCGAGAAGGGAAGTATTTGGTGAAACGAAGAGAGCCGGGCGAGCCAAATCCTTTATCGACTTCTTCCTATCCTGGAGGTTATTAAGGATATCTTTGATGTGCACATATCCCAGTATTTTGCCATCGGCAAGAAGCGGCATCCTTGCGAATCCCTCTGAATTAACTACATTTACAGCGTATTCAAGTGTTGAATTAATATCTATGCTCGTAACTTTTTCCATAGGTATCACTACATCGCTTGCTTTTATCTGGGAAAAATCCAGAGCCGATTTGAGAAGATGTTTCTCTCTCTTGTGAATTACGCCCTCTTCTTCTCCCATTTCGATCAGGTGGCGCAGGTCTTCGCGAAGGAAGATTGGCTCTTTTGGGGATGAGCGCACGTGAATCAGTTTCAGGAGAAAGTTAGTAAATCTTGTAAAAAAGATGATCAATGGTTTTAGGATCCTGATTATGAGTCTCATCAAGCCTGCAAGCTTATAGGCGATCTCGGGATTCCTTGCAGCATAGGCTTTTGGTGTTATTTCTGCAAAGGCTACTATCAGGAATGCAGCGATCACCGTCGCAAGAGTTGCCGCACCCTCACCGAAAACCTGCAACACAACTATGGTTATCAGTACCGAGATCGTTATATTAACAATATTGTTGCCTATCAGGATAGCGGCCAGGAAATTCTCGGGAGCGTTCAGCATTTCCTTTATTGCATCGGCGTTCTTCCGGCCTTTTTCCAGGTATCCTTTCAGTCGGATCTTATTAAGGGATAGTATCGATGTCTCGGTCAGGCTGAAGAATATGGAGGCAACCATGAGTAAGATTATTGCGAGTATGCTGAAAGAAAGTTCTGCCAGAGACATGGAATCACCTTCGCCAAGTTTCAGCTAAATGCTATGCGGGTACTTAAAGCCAATCGATGAGGAAGAACTACATTGAATTTAAAAGTTGAACCAAATTCTACCCCAACTTCCCCAGCAATACCTCCCTCGCCGCCTTCGCATCCGCCCTGCCCTTCGTCTTCTTCATCACCGCACCCACAAGCGAGTTGAGCGCCTTTTCCTTCCCGGCTTTGAAATCTGCCACAGCCTGCGGGTTCTCCTTTATCGCTTCAAGCGCCGCAGTCTCAACGATATCCCCTTCGACTATAACGAGCCCTTTCTCTTTGATGATTTCTTCAGGTGAGCCACCTTTATCAAGAAGCGTTCTGATAATATCCACGGCGCCGTCCTCTGTTATCCTCTTGCCTGCGAGAAGCTCAAGCACCGAGAGCATATGCTCTTTCCTGAAAGCATCTACAGTGAGGTCGCGGTAATTCAACTCTCCTTTCAGCACATCGCATATCCAGACAGCAGCCATTCTTGGATCGGCTTTTTTTGCCACATCTTCGTAGAAAATCGCAAGTTTCAGCTCCGATGTCAGCGCCTTGGCATGGTCATCCTTGACACCATACTGCTCCACGAAGCGAATGCGTCTGGCATCAGGCAGCTCAGGCAGCGTCTCCTTTATAGCCGGCGCCCATCCTGATATCTTCAGAGGCACAAGGTCAGGTTCAGGAAAATAGCGGTAATCGTGGGCCTCTTCCTTAGAACGCATGGAGAGCGTGATCTCTCGCGCCTCGTCAAAATGGCGCGTCTCCAGCACCACAACGCCGCCGCGGCGCAGCACGTTCTTCTGTCGCACGATCTCATAGAGAAGCGCACGCTCAGCGCCCTTATGCGAGGAAATGTTCTTGATCTCGGCGCGCTGTCCTCCCATTATGGAGATATTGGCGTCCACTCTGAGAGCGCCCTCCAGGTTTCCGTCAAACACATCAAGGTATTCAAGGATATTGCGCAGTTTGTCGAGATAGCGCCGTGCCTCTTTCGGGCTCCTCAAATCGGGCTCGCTCACTATCTCAAGCAGCGCCATTCCTGAACGGTTATAATCGATAAGCGTGTACTTTGATTTGTCTATTGTGCCCTCGTGCACGAGCCTTCCGGGGTCTTCTTCCATGTGAGCCCTCGTTATCCTGACTCTGTGCTCCCCGTCCTCACCTTCGATAATGATGTAACCGCCGCTTGAAATGGGAAAGTCATATTGCGTTATCTGGAAGCCTTTCGGAAGATCGGGATAGTAGTAGTTCTTCCTGTAAAACTGCGTATGCTCTTCAACCTTGCAGTTCAGGGCAAGCCCTACTTTTATTGCTGCTTCCACTGCCTTTTTATTGATCACGGGCATGGAACCGGGAAGCCCGAGGCACACAGGACATGCATGCGAGTTCGGAGGGTCGTTGTGATAATCAGTGGTGCATCCGCAGAATACCTTGGTCTTGAGTTTGTTTAACTGGACATGGACTTCAAGACCGATCATTACGCCGTCAGGATTATCGTACATTACAATCCCTCCGGTCTTTTTTCATGAAAATCAGTATTCTCTTCAAATGTGTAAGCAGTCTGCAGAACGGTTGCTTCGTCAAAATGCTTCCCTATCACCTGCATCCCGACAGGTAGCCCGCCTGAAAAACCGCATGGCACGGAAATAGAAGGGACGCCTGCGAGGTTTATCGGTACCGTATCCACATCAGCAAGGTAGAGCGACAGCGGATCATCAATTTTTTCACCTATCCTGAATGCAGGATACGGCATCGTGGGCGCGATCAACACGTCCACGTCCCTGAAAGCGCGCTCAAAGTCCTGCTTTATGAGTGTCCGGATTTTCAGGGCTTTCAAATAGTATTTATCATGATATCCTGCAGATAGCGCATATGTTCCAAGCAGGATGCGCCGCTTTACTTCGTCACCGAACCCTGCGGCCCTCACCTGCGAGAAGGTGGTATGCCAGTCGGAGTCCTCCGTTCGGAGGCCATATCTCATGCCGTCGAACCTGGCAAGGTTAGAGGATGCTTCACTCATGGCTATGATGTAATAAGCCGAAAGAGCATATTTTGTGTGAGGCATCGTTACGCTGGTGCTTCTCGCGCCCAGGTCTTCCAGCGTTTGGATTGCATTCCTCACCGACTTTTCCACTTTTTCATCCGTTCCTTCCCCGAAATATTCCTCCGGGACACCTATCTTCAAACCTTTCACATCGTTTTTAAGCGCCGACGAATAATTTGCCTCGATTTGAACCGATGTTGAATCGCGCGGGTCATAGCCTGCTATGACATCAAATAGAGTTGCCACATCACGAACGTTCGTGGCGAACGGCCCTATCTGCTCAAGCGAGTTGGCATACGAAATAAGCCCGTAACGTGATATCACGCCGTATGTAGGTTTCAAACCCACTACTCCGCAGAAAGAAGCGGGACAGCGCACTGAACCGCCTGTATCAGAACCTAACGAGAGCGGAACTTCGCCTCCAGCCACTGAGGCGGCGCTTCCCCCTGATGATCCGCCGGGTACCCTGCCAGAATCCCAGGGATTCCTTGTGGCCCCATAGTAGCTTGTCTCCGTGGAAGTGCCCATTGCAAACTCGTCCATGTTGGTCTTACCGATGATAACTGCGCCAGCTTCTTTTAGTCTTTCAATTACATGGGCGTCGTATGGAGGAACATACCCGGTCAGGATCTTTGAGGCGCAGGTGGTCGGGATGCCCTTTGTGGAAATATTGTCTTTGATAGCGATCGGAATGCCTGCAAGGGTGCCTTCGTGACCTTCTGAATCTATCTCTCTGGCCCTCGATATTGCGCTTTCTTTTGAAACTGTGATGAAAGCATTCAGCTTGCTGGCTTCGATCCTTTCAAAGTATTCGGCAATGATCTCTTCAGAGGACTCCGCATGGATCCTTTCCCTGAGCTCGTTGATACTCGCCCACATTCACATCATCCTCGGCGCCTTGAAAAACCCGTCCTGCCTCTTCGGAGCATTGGATAGCGCCTCTTCCTGCGAGAGGGATCCTGAGACAGCGGGTTCGTCCTCCCGGAACACGTTGCTAAGGGGCAGGACGTGATACGTGGGCTCGATCCCATCGGTATCCACCTTATCAAGCTCGCTGAAATAATCAAGAATAGAATTGAGCTTGGGGGTGTATTTTTCCTTATCCTCCTCGCCCAGCTCAATGCGCGCAAGCCACCCAATGTGCTCAAGGTCTTTTCTGGTGATCATAATGCTTCCTGCAATCTGAATTAAACGTAATAAGTCTTTGCTTTCCAGATTTTTATTCATAAAAGTCAATATAATAAAATCAATGGATAGAATTAATAACAGGATATGACATTTTAGGCAGAAAAAGAGACTCGAGTTAGAATGCCAAAAAGACCCGACATCAAGAAAGTCCTTCTGATAGGCTCAGGCCCGATCATGATAGGCCAGGCTGCAGAGTTTGATTTTTCAGGCAGCCAGGCATGCCGCTCACTCCGGGAGGAAGGGATCAAAGTCGTTCTTGTCAACAGTAATCCCGCTACAATAATGACGGACACAGACATGGCAGACGCCATCTATATCGAACCCCTCGAGCCCGAGATAGTGGCAAAGATCATCGAAAAAGAGCGGCCTGATGGAATCATTGCAGGTCTTGGCGGCCAGACAGGGCTAAATATAACCACCGAGCTTGGCGAGATGGGCGTGCTTGACAAATTCGGGGTAAAGCTCCTGGGTACCTCACTGCAGGCGATAAGCGATTCTGAGGATCGCGATCTCTTCAAGAAAAAGATGCTTAGCATTGGCGAAAAGGTGCCGCGCTCAAAAGCCGTGAATTCACTTCATGAAGCCGAGGCGCTGATCGAGGAACTTGGCCTCCCGCTTATCATACGCCCGGCATATACACTGGGCGGTGCAGGCGGCGGCATAGCATATACGCGTGAGCAGCTCGTTGAGATAACAGAGCGGGGACTTGAACGCTCCCGGATACACCAGGTACTCATCGAAGAGAGCATCATCGGATGGAAAGAATTCGAGTACGAGGTCATGCGTGACAAGAACGATACGTGCATCGTCATATGCAACATGGAGAACATCGACCCAATGGGCATACATACGGGCGAGTCCATCGTGGTTACACCTTCGCAGACTTTATCGGATGTCGATCACCAGAGGCTCCGCAGCACTTCGATAAAAATAATAAGGGCACTCGGTATTGAAGGAGGATGCAATATCCAGTTCGCCGTGCGAGAAGACGAGGTCAGGATCGTTGAGGTCAACCCAAGGGTCTCGCGCTCCTCAGCCCTTGCATCCAAAGCCACTGGCTATCCGATAGCGCGCGTCACGGCAAAGATCGCTATTGGCATGACGCTTGATGAGATCATGAATGACATCACCAAAAAAACGCCTGCCTCTTTTGAGCCCACCATCGACTACACGGTTGTCAAAATCCCGCGCTGGCCTTTCGATAAATTCGTGACAGCGGACAAGCATCTCACGACGGCGATGAAGAGCACGGGCGAGGTGATGGCGATAGGGAGAACGATAGAAGAGGCGCTGCAGAAAGCTGTCCGCTCGCTGGAAGTAGATATGTTCTTCGGGTTCAGGGAATGGAGCAGCGATGAAATAATTGACATCCTGCGCCATCCTACACATGAGCGGTTGTTCGTCATATACCAGGCATTACGTAACGGGATGCCATCAGATGAGATTTGCAGGATTACTAATATTGATCCTTTCTTTATTCGGAAGATCGAGAACATCATTGATATCGAGGAATCGATAAAGATCGAACTCTCTATGGATAATCTTCGGAAAGCAAAGAGAATGGGATTAAGCGATGAAAGAATAGCGTTCTTATGTGGAAGATCACGTGAAGAGATAAACGATGTTCGAAGGCAGAACGGGATTATTCCCACTTATAAGATGGTGGATACCTGCGCTGCAGAATTCGCTGCTGCTACGCCATATTATTATTCAACTTATGAAGATCAGTGCGAGGCTACTCCTTCCAATAAGAAGAAAGTCCTTATCATCGGCTCAGGCCCCATCCGCATCGGGCAGGGAATAGAGTTCGACTACTGCACTGTGCATGCGGTGACAGCGCTGCGGGAGGAAGGTATTGAGACACATATAATTAACAACAATCCCGAAACCGTCTCGACAGACTACGATACGTCAGACAAGCTTTTCTTTGAACCGCTGACGCTTGAGGATGTCATGAACGTGATAGACAGGGAGCGTCCTTACGGCGTGATGGTTCAGTTTGGAGGGCAGACTTCGGTGAATCTTGCAATACCTCTAAAAAGAGAACTTGACCGCAGGACTGACCTGAATACTGTCATCCTTGGAACGACACCGGATAATATGGATATTGCTGAGGACAGGGGGCGCTTCAATGCCATGATGAAAAAACTTGGAATTCTTCAGCCTGAAGCAGGATGCGCCACTAATTACAGCGAAGCCATCAATGAAGCAAAAAGGATCGGGTATCCTGTGCTTGTGCGCCCGTCATACGTGCTCGGGGGGCGCGCAATGGAGATAGTCTATGATGAGCGCGACCTTGAGCGCTACCTGAAAGAGGCAGTCAGGGTATCGAATGAGCATCCGGTGCTTATCGATGATTTTCTTGATAACGCCACGGAAATAGACGTGGATGCAATATGCGACGGCAAAGAAGTGCTCATCGGCGCAATAATGGAGCATATAGAGGAAGCAGGGATACATTCAGGGGATTCGGCGTGCGTAATTCCTCCGCAATCCCTGAAACCTGAAATACTCGCAACTGTTCGCGATTATGTGAAAAAGATAGCTCTTGCCCTTCAGGTGGTCGGGATAGTGAATATCCAGATGGCAACGAAGAACGGAGTAGTCTACGTGCTCGAGGCAAATCCCAGGTCAAGCCGCACGATTCCTTTCGTGAGTAAAGCCGTGGGACTTCCGCTTGCCAAGATCGCTGCCCGCGTAATGGCCGGGCACACGTTGGCTGAGCTGGGATATAAAAGCGACCCCGTCACAAAGCATGTATCTGTTAAGGAAGTATTGCTTCCTTTCGATAAGCTTCCCGGTGCAGACCCGGTGCTCGGGCCCGAGATGAAAAGCACAGGAGAAGTGATGGGTATTGATTATGATTTCGGCAGGGCTTTCTTCAAGGCAGAATGGGGTGCGGGCAACATCCTTCCACTTGCGGGAACCGTGTTCATGTCGATACGCGATGATGATAAACCGCTTATCATGAAAGTGGCAAAGAAGATGCAGGATGCAGGTTTGCACCTGTTAGGAACAAGGGGCACGGCGCATTTTCTCTCAAAGAACGGAATAAAGATAGATGTCATAAACAAGGTGAGTGAGGGCACGCCAAATATCGTGGACCTCATTCATAAGAAGAAAGTGGATCTCATAATAAATACTCCCACCAGCAAGGAGACGGTGAAAGATGGGTTCCAGATCCGCCGGGCTGCGGTTGATTTCAACGTGCCTTATATTACGACGATACAGGCGGCGCTTGCTGCTGCTGATGCCATCGAGGCCATGAAGAAAGGCGATATCACCATTAAATCAATGGGTGAATACCATGCGGGACGCTGACGATGAGCCAAGATATTAACGGGTTGAGTTCGGGCGAAGCTAAGGATAGACTTTTAAAATTTGGTCCTAACCAGATCTTTAAACCGACCAAAGTTAGTTTTTTTGGGATCGCCAGACATGAAGTTACAGAGCCTATGATCCTTCTTTTACTGGTCGTGGGCTTTTTCTACAGCGTCTGGGGAAAACTTGAAGATGCAATTACCATCTTTTTAGTTATAATTTTATTAGTTTTAGCCGAAGTCTACAATGAATTTCGTGCAAAAAAAGCAATAGCTTCTTTGGAAAAGATAGCAGCTCCCAGAACAAGAGTGTTGAGGGATGGTGAGGTCAATGATATTGAATCGCAATATGTTGTACCGGATGATATTTTAGTTTTGACTTCGGGAACCAAAGTTTCTGCTGATGCAAAAATAGAAAAATCCATAGGCATGCAGCTTGATGATTCTGCTTTGACAGGCGAATCTCTTCCCCAGGACAAAAATAATGGTGATGAAATTTTTGCAGGTACAATTGTGCTATCTGGAGAAGGGTTGGCTCGAGTTCTTGCCACGGGCAATGATACACGTCTTGGCAAAATTGCCGCTGCCGCCAAAGAAATCAAACCGCCCAAAACACCTCTTCAGCTGGCAATGAGGTCATTAGCGGGCAAATTGGTTGTTGTTGCCCTGTTTTTTTCCATTGCTATTCCCGTTTTAGGGATTTTGCAGGGGCAGGATATAAAAATGATGATCTTAACCGGCCTGTCTCTCTCCTTTGCCACTATCCCGGAGGAACTTCCTATCATTATTACAATGGTTTTAGGGTTGGGAGCTTACACTCTTTCCAAAAATGGATTTTTAGTTAAGAGGATCAAAGCAGCTGAAACTTTAGGCAACGCCACAGTGATCGTTACTGACAAGACGGGTACTATCACCGAAAGCCAGATGAAGATCATTTCATTATATCCTGAAAATAAAGAGAAAGGAATTCTTGAAAAAGCCCTGGGTTCATTAACCGAATATTCCCTGTCTCCTATAGAGCGGGAGATCAAAAACAAAGCCGCGGAATTGAATTTAAAAACCGAGATGACGCAGGTGATCCGGTCAAGAAATCTTGGGAACGGCAGGAAAACAAAAGCAGTCATCAGAAAAAATGGGCTGGAATATGAATTATTTTCAAGTGGTGCGCCGGAGGAAATTTTTAGAAGTTGCGTTGAAATAAACGAGGAGGCAAGAGCTGCCGTAGCCAGAGAAACTGAAAAAGGAAGACGAGTGATAGCCATTGCCTATAAGAAATTGACTTCCGAGGAAAAGAGCCTCGATTTTGCCATGATCGAGAAGGAAGTGAATTTTGTGGGATTGATAAGTTTTGAAGATTCGCCGAGAAAGGGAGTCAAGGAAGCTATTTCCGAGGCCATGAAGGCTGGCATCAGGACAATCATGGTTACCGGCGATCATCCTGTGACCGCTGTTTTCATTGCAAAAGAGGTTGGGATTTCGACTTCAGAAAATAAAGTTTTAACAGGGGAAGAGCTGGATAATCTTACAGATGAGGGATTGCAGAACGCCGTAAAAGAGTATTCTGTTTTTGCGAGAACAACGCCGGAACATAAATATCGTATCGTAAAAGCATTGCAGAAGAATGGCGAAGTAGTAGCGGTAACCGGGGACGGAATTAACGATGCACTGGCTTTAAAGGGTGCAGACATAGGTATAGCAATGGGAATCAGGGGAACGGATGTTGCAAAAGAAGCTGCAGAAGTGGTGGTGACTGATGATAACTATCTGACCATTAGCCGGGGTATTTTTGAAGGGCGCAAATTTTTTGATAACCTTCAGAAAGGTATTAAATATTATCTTTCTGTGAAGGTTGCTTTAATATTGATTTTCTTGGTGCCTGTTCTTTTGGCTCTGCCAATGCCTTTCGCCCCTATTCAAATAATCCTCCTGGAATTATTTATGGATCTGGCGGCTTCTGCAGGTTTCGTCGCCGAGGCAAAAGAAAAAAATGTCTATTCCAGGCCGCCCCGCGACCCGAAAGAAGACATACTCAATAATAGGGCTGTCAAAGACCTTTTGACCAAAGGTGCTATCCTGTTTATAGGGGTCATTTCTGTGTACCTTTACGCACGAAGCCAGAATTTAAGCCTCAGAGAAACGCAAACCTTTGCTTTTTCGGCCTGGATGTTCGGTCATATCTTTCTGGCTTACATCTCTCGTTCTGATAAAGAATCCATTTTCTCCCTGGGAATATTTACCAACAGGGTAATAAACCTCTGGGCGGTGGCGGCAGTTACCTTCCTTGTTCTTGGAATTTATATTCCATTTTTGAATGATAGATTTAATCTTTCTCCGATCGACTTTATTCAGCTCATATTCGTTGCTCTTGCCATGATATTTATTGTGGGCTTGCTGGAGATCAAAAAATTATTAAGTTTTGGCGTGCAGGGAAAAGGTTGGAATATTGACTGCCCGGTAAATGATGACACAGGAAAAGATTCATGAATAGGATGGGTGGGCAGGATATGAGGAAAATAGTGGTGGTATTTTCGAAAAAAATATTTAACCTGCCCACTAAAGTATTGATTGCTTAAAGTATATGAATTTTTTCATGATGTGGATGATGCATCAGGCGTTACGGCTGCCATTTTCTTCGATGATGGGGAAATTTCAATGGGGGGGTACTAATTTTCCATGAAGAGCTCTTCATTTTATTTATTATATAATAGTTAGATAATTATATATAATAATTAGTATAATTATAGCTTTCGAATACTTGATGTTGCCTTTTTCCTCTTCACCGATATGTTCCATAAAATGCGTTTTAAAGGTTTTTTCGATGTTTTTTATGGGCTAGTTTGTCGAAGTTCCGGGTATCCAGTCTTTATAGCAGTTCAATAAGAATAGCTAAAAGTGGTTCAAGCAAACAATTGAAACATAATTAAGTACCAACTTATAATAAAGTATCAAGATATGCCCGACCTCGTAATCAGGAATGCAAGGATTTTCATTGGCGAGGCTATCCAGCCAGCAGAAATAGCGATAGACAACGGCAGAATATCAAAGATCGGGAAAATAATAGGAACACAGGATGTCAACACGATCATTGATGCAAAGGGCGCGCTCGTCCTCCCGGGCGCCATTGATGCCCATGTCCACTTCCGCGATCCTGGGATGACAAAGAAGGAGGACTGGTACACAGGTTCATGTGCTGCTGCGGCAGGCGGGGTCACGACTGTTATCGACCATCCCAATACCATTCCCCCCACAATAGACACGGACTCTTTCAAGAAAAAGAAAAAAGAAGCGAAAAAATCCATAATCGATTACGGTATCAACGCCGGCGTGACGAGGAACCTGAAATCTCTCAAGAGCCTGTGGGAACTCGGTGCTATTGCATTCGGGGAGATATTCCTGGCAGAATCCACAGGCTCGCTGAATGTAAATTACGGGATATTGGAGGATGCACTCTCCGTAATTAAAGACCTTGGCGCGGTGGCATGCATCCATGCTGAAGATGAAGACATAAGACAAAAGTACCTTAAGGCGTTGAAGGGAAATCTTGAACCAGAATCTTACTCGAAATCACGCCCTCAGTTATCAGAAAAAATTGCGGTTGAAAAAGCGATCGATCTCGCTGGAGAGGCAAAGCTCCATTTCTGCCATATCAGCGCGCGCGAAAGTCTTGAGACCATAAAAAAGGCAAAAGCCGAAAAAAAGAGCGTAACGTGCGAAGTGGCACCGCACCATCTATTCCTCTCCTCAAAGGATTACAGGCGCCTGGGAACGCTTGGAAAAATGAACCCGCCGCTTCGCGATTACCAGTCACAGCAAAGCCTCTGGGCAGGACTGAACGACGGCACTATTGATATTATTGCCTCGGATCATGCCCCGCATCTTGAACATGAAAAAATGGCAGATATCTGGAGCGCTCCAGCCGGTGTGCCCGGTGTGGAGACAATGATGCCTCTCATGCTTATGGCGGTAAAAAGGAACCTTCTGACCTTGAAACGATTGATAGAGGTATCAAGCCAGAAACCTGCAATGATATTCAGTCTCAAAAAAGGTGTGCTTGCCGAGGGCTATGATGCGGACCTTATGATAGTGGGCGAGACGCAGAAGATACGCAGAGAAAAATTGCACAGCAAAGCAGGATGGACTCCATTTAAGAATGCCGAGGGTATCTTCCCGAGAATGACCCTCTCAAGGGGGGAAATAGTTTCCGAAGAGGGTGAGATCATTGCAAAAAGAGGGAGAGGCAGATTAATAACCGGCCAGGGGTTCGTTATGAAAATCAATTCTGAAATAGATTGAACGAGACAAAGTGGTGCCTTGCCAGCTTAAAAAATAATAAAAATATTTAAAAATGATATAAGTAATAGAATCTTTTTATTCTACCTTTTCCCCAAACGCGAATTTTCGCATTACTTTGGTGACTTTGATCTTGACTTTGTCGCCGACTTTCGTCTGCGGTACAAAGATTACAAAACCTTCCACTCTTGCGATCCCGTCGCCTTCTTTTGCTATTGCCTCTATCGATACGTCGTAGGTTTCCCCGGCCGTTACCGGAGCACTTTTCTCCTGATCTCCAACCAAAATTACACATCCTTAACTTTTGATTGCCGTCTGTCTGGAAAGGTTCGCAGGGATGGATAAAGACTGCTTTCCATAACTGCTGCTTTAAGCCCGTGCCACAACAGCTTCAATCTATTGAATTAATACTTTTACAGAATATAAATCTTTTGCTTTGAAAAAAGAAGCAGTATCCCAATCTAAACTGATCTTTTTAGGAAGGTTTTCAGTATCTTCTCATAAACCACAATTGAAACCCAGGTTTTTGCTAAACCGAGGTTCAGTAGCATGCTCTTACATACCATTTGTATTGTCCAGAAATCTTTGACTTTGTATACCGACGTAGGAAAACGAAACAAATACTGCAAAAGAATTCAAAAGTGGTGACCTGATCAAGTCTAAACATTCAGGATTCTGCAATGTGCTCCATGGCGATGAAGCCTTCAGGTTGTGAATTTTTAGCAGGCGGGATCACGATATACAGGAAAATGTTGAGACGGAGCGACTCACCACAAAATCGCTTTAGTTTTTTAAAGGCATTTTCTTGTGGAGAAGCGTGTACCATTTGTACTGAATCAACACAAGGATCAGAAGAACTAACGGGAGCGAATATTGGCAAGCAATATCCATATACTGAGGCAGGACTCCCTCAAGTTCCATATACTCCGTTATAAAATGAAAGCTTAACAGCGCCACCATTATTATTGTAAGTTTGAAATCGTATTTCAAGAAAGAGCTGTCCAGGAATACCTTCGCCTTAAGTGTGCTCAGATCTAACTTTTTCCAGCATGCCAAATTTCTCAATGAGAGATAGATCGCTATGGCTGCAATTGTCAAGGAAAAAAATATAAAATAGATTTCAATCACAAATAATATAAATATATTTACTTGACTTAAGTTTTTCTGAAATAAATACCACACCTTCGAATTCATTATCGAAAAACGTATCTACTCATAACCCTAAATGGACATAATGGAGGTTACATGACTAACATTCTATATGTCCAGACAAGTGGTGTCGATACACCTGAACGCCTTTATTCCCCTTTTATCCTGGCACAGACCGCGAAAGCAATGGGGATAGATGCCACCATATATTTCCTGGGTATGGGGATCACTGTTGTGAAAAAAGGGAATGCAGAAAAGGTAAAGATAGGGAAATTTCCGTCTCTTAAAGAGGTAATGGACCAGACTGTGAAAGCAGGAGTAAAGCTCATGGTGTGCGAGCAAAGCACGCAGTTAATAAACCTTGGGAGAGGAGATTTTATTCCCGCGGCAGAGATCGTGGGCGCTGCAACGCTCAATGACCTTGTGCTGGAAGCTGACGGAGCGATGTGGTTTTAAGAGTATTCTTATGAATATCCAGTGGAAATGCTCCATGTGCGGCTACCAGTTCGAAGGGAGCGCATCACCTCCCGAGAGGTGCCCCAGCTGTAATGAGGCGTGCGCTTTTATTGATGCGACCTGCTATATACCAGAATGCGAAGGACCAGAGGGCAGGGACAGGCGGATATAAAAAGGAAAATTGAGTGAAAAAATGAGACAGGTTTACATGGATCACGGTTCAGCTTCACCCGTTGATGCGCGGGTGCTTGAAGCCATGTTGCCATATTTTGATAAAGATATCGGGAACCCTTCCTCCCTCCATTCTTCCGGGAGGAAAGCCAAGCGAGAACTTGAAGGAGCCAGGCAAAAAGTTGCAGATTTGATAAACGCGCCAAACCCGAAGAGCCTCGTTTTCACTTCGTGCGCCACGGAATCTAATAATCTTGCGTTGAGGGGCGCAGCGTTGCGGTATAAAGACAAGGGAAATCATATAATTACCACCTCTATCGAGCACATGTCTGTAATGAATACCTTGAAAGACCTGCAGAGAAGCGGATTTGAGGTGACCTATGTCCCCATTGACAAAGATGGACTGGTGAACGCTGAACAAGTAAAGAATGCAATAACAGACAAAACCATTCTCATCTCTGTAATGTACGCTAACGGAGAAATAGGAACCGTGCAGCCGGTCAGGGAAATAGGTGAGATCGCATCTGATAAGAAAATATTATTCCATGTGGATGGGACAGCTGCAGTTGGAAAGGTCCCTATTGATGCTGAAAAGGAGCATATCGATCTCTTAACCATTTCATCAAATGATATGCACGGTCCGAAAGGCGCGGGAGCCCTGTATATCAAGCAGGGTGTAAGGCTCATGCCTTTTATGCTTGGAGGTGGGCAGGAATTCGGGATGAGAAGCGGCTCTGAGAACATCCCCGGAATTGTTGGGATGGGGAAAGCTTCGGAGCTTGCCCAGAAGGAAATGGTAGAGGAAGGTGAACGACTTATAAAACTACGTGACAGGTTGATAGATAATATCCTTAAAATGGAATATACATATCTCACAGGTCACAGGACAAAGAGACTTCCAAACAATGCGAGTTTTCGCTTCAGTTTCATCGAAGGCGAGAGCATCATATTGCAGCTCAACGATCTGGGAATAACAGCAAGCACAGGTTCGGCATGTTCCTCGAAAACGCTTGAGCCGTCGCATGTGCTTATTGCCACGGGATTAAGGCACGAGGAGGCGCACGGCTCGCTTCTGCTAACACTCGGCAGGTCTAATACGGAAGAAGATGTTGATTATGTTATTGACTCAGTGCCTAAAATAGTTGCTAAACTCAGGGCATTATCGCCGCTTTATCATAAAAAATAAATAGGGGAATCAAAATAAAAAAACCGCAGATAAACGCAGATGAACGCAGATTTGTTGCGGCGTTCATCCGCGTTCGATATAATCACTAAACCAGGTGAAATAATGGCAGAACAATTCGAATATTCAGAAAAGGTAATGGATCATTTCAGGAATCCCCGGAATGTGGGTGAGATTAAAGATGCGGACGGTGTAGGAAGGGTCGGGAATCCCGTATGCGGGGATCTGATGGAGATCCAGATAAAGGTCGAGAATAATATCCTGAAAGACGTGAAATTCAAGACGTTCGGCTGCGGCTCTGCGATCGCTACGAGCAGCATGATAACAGAAATGGCGATCGGAAAAACGCTTGAAGAGGCGCTCAAGATCACCCGCGGTGATGTGGCAGCGGAGCTTGACGGTCTTCCCCCGATCAAGATGCACTGCTCGAACCTCGCTGCAGATGCCCTTCATGCCGCCATCCAGGATTACATGAACAAAAAGGAAGAGCGTGCCAAGATCGAGGGAGAGAAATATGATTTTGACGTGATAGTCGTGGGAGGCGGCCCGGGAGGGCTGACCACAGGGATATTGTGTGCGTACAGGGGCCTCAAAACCGCCATCTTCGAAGCCTCCAACTGGGGCGGGATACTCTCATGGCTATGTCCTAACAAGATGATCGAGAACTTCCCCGGGCTTTGTGAGAAATCAACATGCCAGGACCTTGTCAACCAGTGGGTGAATGAAGCCAAGAAATTGAAGGTGGAATTAAAAAAAGAACGTGTGAATGAGATCACTCAGGACAGGAAGATCATTGCGGAAAGCGGTGAATACAAGGGAAAGATAATAGTTCTGGCCACAGGCAGCTCTCCGGCAGCAGGTGGCATAAAGGGTGAAGAGAAATTCGGCAAGGGCGAGCGCGGAGTATATTATTACGTAACAAATCCCGAGAAATTCACAGGAAAAAGGGTTCTTATCGTGGGCGGGGGCAACTCGGCCGTCGATGCAGCTTTGAGCCTGGCTGATACTGCCGACCTCATTACTATAGCGCACGGGAAAGATGAGTTAAGAGCAGATCCCTACAAGATCGAGCGCATGAAAGCTATCGATAAAATCAAGGTTTTGTACAATACTGAGGTTCAGGAAATTGCAGGAACAGACAAGGTCGAAAAAGTCATAATGAAGGATCTGAAGGAAGATGAAACCATCCAGCAGGTAGTTGACGCGGTTGTTCTGGCCGTGGGCATGACACCGAACACAGAGATATTCAAGAAGCTCGGCCTTGAAATGGATGTGAAAGGATACCTGAAGACCGATAAGACGCAGAAGACCAATATCGATGGAGTATACGCAGTCGGCGACATAGCCTCTGACCTCCAGCTCGTAGTGGTCGCGGTGGCGCATGGTGCCACGGTGGCGCATAACGCATACATTGAATTAAGAAAACCTTATTGGCGTTAAGGATTGAAATCACAGTAAAAATAATCTTTGCGAAATTTGCGACCTCTGCGGTGAACGGAGCAAAGAACGCAAAGAGCGCAAAGTGTTGATAAATGGGGAAATAATATGGCAAAAGTGGCAATAATATACGATTCTGCAACGCATAATACCGAGGCGATGGCAAAAGCGATAGCAGAAGGAATAAAGTCAGAAAAAGTGGATGTGAATCTATCGCATGTCCATGAGGCGAAGATAGAGGATATTAGAAACGTTGATGGTGTGGTTCTTGGTTCTGGTACTTACCACCATGAAATAATGCCGGCCCTTGAGGTTTTCCTGGATCAGGCAAAAGATGTGGGTTTGAAAGGCAAAGTTGGAGCAGCCTTCTGTTCTTATGGCTGGTCCCCCGAAGTCGTAGACCTGATCACGAACAGGTTGAAGGGTTATGGAATGGAGACTTTAGAAGGGCTTCTGATACATGAAAAGCCTGATGAGGCAGGGTTAGAGAAGTGCAGGGAGTTTGGGAAGAGAATTGCGATGAAGGTGAAAGGGCGTTAGAAAAAATGCGGGCAGAAATTAAAGGCTGCGGGGCATCCATTGGAGAAAGAGTGACAAATGAAATTAGTGAAAGGTTTGGAGAAAAAAAGAAAAGAAGCATTTTAGAAATCAAACCTGAACATTTTGGTAACCAGCATCGAAATCTGAGTGGAAAGGTCGATGAAATTTTATATAATTATGAAGATAGCGACCTTTGATAAGGATTTTTTGGGGAGGAGTGAGGTTGTGGGTGGGTGAAAATACTGGTCGCTGTTCGAGAGCGACGGGGTGAGGCAGAAGAGATTTGCGGATTTTATGTGGGGAATTAAGTCCACGTGTATTTATTGGGTTTAGAACACGGATTTGACGGATTTACACGGATTATTTATTGTCCGTGCGGCAAGTAACAATATATAATATCAACAAGAATTAAATAGACCTTACTAAAATCTAAGATATGATGGTTGGAGGCAGTAATGCAAAAAGAGGCAAAAGCGCGCATTAAGATCAATAAACTCCTTGAACAGTCGGGTTGGAGGTTTTTTGATGATGAAAAAGGAAAAGCCAATATCGTTTTAGAGAATAATGTCAAAATCACCAGAAAAAACCTTGATGAATTTGGGAATGATTTTGAAAAAACAGAAAATGGATTTACAGATTTTCTTCTTCTAAATGAAAAGGGCTTCCCATTTGTAATAGTAGAGGCAAAATCTGAAGATAAAAATCCTCTTGATGGGAAAGAGCAGGCAAGGAAATACGCGCAATCGCAAAATGTGAGATTCGTGATACTCTCAAATGGCAATTTGCATTATTTCTGGGATTTAGAGCGTGGAAATCCCAGTGTTATCACAAAATTCCCAACATTAGAATCGCTTTATCATACAGCTTCTTTTGCGCCCAATCCTTCAACTCTTGTAAGCGAAATAGTTGGAGAGGATTACATTACCCGAATCCAGAACCCTCTTTTTGATAAAGACCCGCGCTGGAATAATGACAAAACAAGAGCAGACTACATACATGAATCCGGACTGAAATTCTTAAGACCGTATCAGTTGGATGCGGTTCATGCTTTGCAGGAATCTGTAGAAGATGGGAACGACAGGTTCCTTTTTGAAATGGCGACAGGAACAGGAAAGACTCTGATTTCAGCCGCGGTTATCAAACTGTTTTTAAGATCAGGTAATGCAAAGAGGGTGCTTTTTCTTGTTGACCGATTAGAACTTGAAGACCAAGCGAAGAAAAATTTTATTAAATGGCTAAAAAATGATTACAAAGTTATAATTTATAAAGAAAATAAGGACGATTGGCGAAAAGCTGAGATTGTCGTTTCCACCGTCCAGAGCCTTTCTTTTGACAATAAATATCAGAGGCTTTTTTCACCCACGGATTTTGACCTATTGATTTCGGATGAAGCCCACCGCTCGATCGGATGGAACAGCAGGGCTGTTTTTGAGTATTTTGTTGGCTATAAGCTCGGTCTTACTGCCACACCTAAAGATTATCTGAAGTATTTAGACCCTGATAAAGTAAGTAAGAAAGACCCGCGCGAATGGGAACGAAGACAGCTTAGGGACACCTATATCACATTTGGCTGCGAGAGCGGGAATCCGACTTTTCGCTACAGTCTTATTGACGCTGTGAGGGATGGATATCTTGTGAACCCAGTTGCTGTTGATGCGCGAACCGAAATCACCACACAGTTACTTTCAGAAAAAGGTTACTCTATCATCGTAGAAAATACTGAAGGAATAAAAGAAGAGCAGATATATTTTCATAAGGATTTTGAGAACAAATTTCTCTCTGAAGAAACAAACAAAATATTCTGCAAGACTTTCATTGAAAATGCTCTCAGAGATCCAATAAGTGGAGAGATTGGCAAAACCATTGTTTTTTGCGTAAGCCAGAACCATGCCTCAAAAATAACACAGGTAATGAATGAGTTTGCAGATAAATTATATCCTGGAAAATATAATTCAGATTTTGCTCTTCAGATAACGTCAAACGTTCAGGATGCGCAGCAATTTACTATCAATTTTACCGATACAAGTAATAACCTATCCGGCAATTCGCGGTTTCTGGAAGGTTATAAAACGAGCAAAACAAGGGTATGCGTAACCGTTGGAATGATGACGACAGGCTATGACTGCCAGGATATTTTGAATATATGCTTGATGCGCCCTATATTTTCACCAACGGATTTTATCCAGATAAAAGGAAGGGGTACAAGAAAGTATGATTTTGCATTTTCCATGAAAAATGGGCACGATAACGAAATCATAAAGAAAGCTAAAGAAAAATTCAAGCTTTTTGATTTTTTTGCGAATTGCGAGTACTTTGAAGAGAAATATAATTATAATGAAGTTTTGAAATTGCCTCCAAGGACTACATATACAGGAGGCGGTGAGGGTGAGGAAAGGACAAGTGAATATGAGAATCTCAGTTTCGACCCTCTAACAAGCCTTGAGGAATACGCTATCGGCATGGATGGAATGAAAATAGACCGTATGTTCTTTGATAAATTCGAGAATACTGTGAGGAATAATATCTTCATAAAAGAGAATATTGAAAAAGAAAATTTCGATGCCATTGAAGAATATATAAAAAGTAAGATTTTTGAAAAACCTGAAGAATTCTATAATCTTGAGAAGTTGAGAAAATCGTTGAGAATTGACCGCCGCCTGAGTTTGCGGGAGATCATAGAGAAGATATTTGGAAGGATTACTGTATTTAAGACGAAAGAGGAATTGCTTGATGAGGAAGTTGAGAGATTCATATCTATTTATAAACCGGAAAGCAGGGAAGTACCGCTCATAAGGAATTTTATAAAAGCATATATTATAGACCATGAAGTGAGGGATATTATGGAATCAAAAGAATTCGGGCGTTTTGCGACAAATTCCCAGTTTTCGATGGAGGAGTTCCGGGAAGTGAGAAAGTGGTGTGAGATGATACCTGAGTATGTGAAAGATTATGTTTCTCTCTATAAGTTCGTGTGATGGTTATGAATGAGCATAATGTTTGTAATTATTTCTGCAAATTATTAAACGAAGGTTAAAAAATGTTAGATCAGGAAACAAAAAGAAAAATCGATAACGCCCGCGATATCCTTGTAGGAAAAGTGCCAGACCCGAAATCACAGGTCGAGCAAATAACAATCGCGCTCATCTACAAGTTCATGGACGACATGGATAAAGAATCGCAGGAGCTCGGAGGTAAAGCAGCATTCTTCACCGGAGAATTCGAGAAATTCACATGGTCGCGCATTTTTGACCCGCGTCTGGGAGGATTTGAACTCATAGCACTATACAGCGAAGCCATCGCCAAAATGAACCATAACGAGAATATCCCGCAGCTTTTCAGAGATATTTTCAAGAATGCCTTCCTTCCATACCGCGATCCAGAAACGTTGAAAAGCTTTTTAAAAGAAATAAACGAGTTCAAATATGACCATAGCGAGAAACTGGGGGATGCTTTTGAATATCTCCTGTCAGTGCTTGGCTCGCAGGGTGATGCGGGACAGTTCAGGACACCACGGCATATTATTGATTTCATAGTCGAAGTGGTTGACCCGAAGAAAAATGAGACAATCCTTGACCCGGCCTGTGCTACAGCCGGATTCTTGATTTCCTCATACAAGCACATCCTCAAGCAGAATACGAAGGAGAGAAAAGGGGATTGTTTGACCATGGATGAGCGCAAAAGATTGATGAACAGCCTTGTAGGTTATGACATTTCTCCTGATATGGTGAGGCTTTCGCTTGTGAATATGTATCTGCACGGTTTCCAGACCCCGAAAATTTACGAATACGATACGCTCACGAGCGAGGAGAAATGGAACGAGACCTATGACGTGATTCTGGCAAATCCGCCTTTTATGACGCCGAAGGGCGGAATCCGTCCGCATAAACGCTTCTCAGTCCAGGCGAACCGTTCGGAAGTCCTGTTCGTGGATTATATCATGGAACATCTTACCATAAACGGAAGGGCGGGAGTTATCGTGCCTGAGGGAATCATTTTCCAGTCTGCGAATGCATATAAAGCGCTTCGCAAACTGCTTGTGGAAAGCGGTTATCTTTTCGCGGTTGTATCTTTACCACAAGGAGTTTTCCAGCCGTATTCAGGGGTTAAGACAAGTATTTTGCTGATGGATAAAAGCCTGGCTAAAAGGGCGCAGGACGTTCTTTTTGTGAAAATTGAAAATGAGGGATTTGACCTTGGCGCGCAGAGAAGAGCGATTGATAAGAATGATTTTCCAAGAGCGCTTGATGTGATTTTAAGATATAAGAAGAGTTTGCAAGAAGGGAAGGAATGTGAGTTTAGTGAGGATGAAAGCAAATTAGCTCACAGGGTTTTAAAGACAAAAATCGCTGGAATTGGGGATTATTACTTATCGGGAGATAGGTACAGGGATACTGTGGTTCATTCGCATAAAGATTGGCCGATGGTGGAATTGGGGGAGGTGACATTCTTTAAAAGAGGTCCTTTTGGCGGTTCTCTTAAGAAAGAAATTTTTGTAAAGGACGGTTATAAAGTTTATGAACAAAAACACGCAATAAATAATAATTTTGAAATTGGAGATTATTATATTGATGAAGCCAAATACAATGAAATGATCGGCTTTGCAATAAAGCCAAACGACATTATAATTAGTTGTTCAGGGACTATGGGGAAAGTTGCGATTGTTCCTGAAAGTGCAAAAAAGGGTATTATTAATCAAGCACTTTTAAAAATCACACCTCAATTTGAAAAAATTTTGCCTATCTATTTAAAATTAATTCTTGAAGAAGAAAATATTCAACAAAAGTATTTTAGAAATACTTCTGGTGCAGCTATTCAAAATGTTGTCTCTGTAAAAGAACTCAAACAAATTAAAATCCCCCTCCCGCCCCTGTCAGTCCAGCAGGAGATTGTGGCTGAGATCGAGGGCTACCAGAAGATAATAGATGGGGCGCGGCAGGTGGTGGAGAACTATAAGCCGAGGATTAAGGTGGATGAGGGATGGGAGGTGGTGGATTTAGGGGATGCTTGTGAAATAGAAACTGGGAAACTTGATGCTAATGCAGCAGAAAGAGATGGAATATATCCTTTTTTTACATGCTCAAAAACAGAAATATTCAGGATAAACAGTTATGCATTTGATTGTGAAGCCCTTTTATTAAGTGGGAATAATGCGTCTGGGGATTTTGATGTTAAATATTGTAAAGGTAAATTTAATGCGTATCAGAGAACTTATATAATAACTATTAAAGACAAATTTAAGACTAAGTTAACCTATCCTTTATTAAATTATTATTTGCAAAATAGTCTATTATCTCTAAAGCAACAATCAATAGGCGGGTTAACTAGATATTTAACGAAAAATATGATAACCTCTATAAAAATAAGTATTCCTGCAATAGAAATACAAAAGGAAATCGTTGCCCGAATTGAAGAGGAGCAGAAATTGGTCGATGCGAATAAGAAACTGATCGAGCTTTTCGAGGGGAAGATAAAGGCGAAGATTGCTGAGGTATGGGGATAAATGTTTTCCGAAATTGACTCAGAATTACATTTTATTAGCTATCAGAAATATGTCCGAATGGAGAAGTAAAAATGCAAAATCTAAGAGAAATAAAATTGAACCTTGAGAAAAATTTCAAAGAGAGGGATGAAGAAATCGCTGGAGCATTATTGAGCATTTTATCTGGAGAAAATATACTGTTCCTGGGACCTCCTGGAACAGCAAAAAGTCTCTTAGCACTCAAGTTATGCGAATCCATTGATGGGGGAAATTTCTTTTACTATCTCTTGACAAGATTTACAACCCCAGATGAGATTTTTGGACCGTTATCTATCAAGTCCCTTCAAGAAGATGAATTCAAAAGGAAAATAGAGGGATACATTCCAACCAGCCATATATGCTTCTTAGATGAGATATTCAAAGCAAATAGCTCCATTCTTAACAGTCTGCTAACACTATTAAACGAGAGAAAATTCCATAATGGAAGAGAACTTATTGACACGCCTCTTCTGACGGTTTTTGCAGCGTCCAACGAACTTCCTGAAGAGGATGAGAGTTTAGAGGCATTATATGACAGATTCCTATTTCGATATTCTATGGGATACATTCAGGATGAAACTAATTTCAGAGATTTATTGCTTGGTGACACTGAAAAGATGAACATTCAGAGCAAAATAACTATCCGATTTATCAACGAGATTCAAACAAAGGCAAATGAGGCTAAAATAGAAGAAGATGTTCTTGATGCACTTTTAGCGCTGAGGAAAAATCTTCGATCCATGAATCACCATATTTCCGATAGAAGATGGAAAAAAATGCTGAAAGCATTAAAAATCGCTTCTGTTAGTATTGGAAGAGAATCTGTAGACAGAACCATGGTTCCATTACTCCAGCATATGACGTGGGATAAACCTGAACAAAAAGATGCAATAAGGCATTTATTAATCGATTTAACAATATCTGGGGGGGTAAGCCTTGATAAATTAATGAAGGACGCTGAGGAACTCAAATCACTAACTGAAAAATCAAGAGATTACACATTCCCAAAAACAATTGAGACCCAGGACGAGAAGAAAGAATTCAACAGTTGGAGAGAACTTGAAGAATACGTATCAAAAAACCCTGATGAAACATATAATAATCCATACTCCGACAAAAATAAACATGAATACAATATACGTAGATTTTATTTTAATGACTTGATAAAAGAATTAAAAGAAAACCACTCCTGGAATTTCGGCTCCACAATACCAGAACCACAACTAAAACGTTATAAAAAAGAAATGAATGAAATAAAAGAGCAATTTGAAACAGTCAAAGAAAAAATATTCAGCGAAAGAGAACGCTTGAAACAGCTAATGGAAACAAACATATGGCTAAGTCATAAGGATAGACATGACATTATGATGAATTACGATGATAAAATAAAAACGGTGCACAAAGTAGAGGAGACGTTAAAAAGAATAGAAAATGGTATCACCGTAAATGAAGTAAAAATCGAAATTCCTATTATAAAGCCAGTGCACAGAAATTCCGGGTTCTGATGTTAGGAGTGGTTAACATTGCCTGAAGAAACCACGGATGAAATCGATACACCCGAATGGTCAGTTCGTTCTCTACTGGCAGAAGAAGAAATGCACACATTTATCGCCACGCCAAGAGAAATCCCACGGAGAATGAGGGAGGAAATATCTGAAATTGTAATCAGAGAATTGATAAATGCTGCTCCAATCGAAATTAAAGATCTTCCGAAATTCGTTGAGAGATACGGTGCTTTTTATTCAATTCTATCAACGATAAAAAATTCTCTCCTGTGGACAGAGATAAAGGAATTGGCTGGTCAAAACAAAATCACCGCTATTCTGGCAGCAAAAGCAGTTCTTAACCAAATATTCGACCTTATGGAGAACTTCATAAAATATCAAAAGGAAATGGAAGACAAAACGGATAATGTTTTAAAAAAACTACTTGAGGAATTCAGCAAAATTGTAGAAGAAACATTGAAACTTTGGGGAAGAAGAACAGAGGGCATACCACCAGAAGGAGAAATCCTATCCTCATACTTCAACGACTTCCATGCAAAAGAAAAATCTGGAGAAATGTTAAACGAGATAGTTCAAATCGGATTTATTAATCAAATATCACAGGAAATAGAAAAAATTAGAGAAGAGCTTGAAACCATAGAACTACTTTATCTTCTGTTCCCCGGACGGCTTTGGGATTATTCGCTAGTTGATCTACATAGAGAATACTTAGAACATATTACACAATATTCGCGCATATTAGAACACAGCAGAGAAATAAAGAAAATGATAGAACTATTGGGCAGAATCGAACTAGAATACGGTTCAAAGAGGCTTACAATAACTAACTTTGGATCTTCAGAAGTATTCTCCGTTGGAATATCAAAAGACATTCAACACATACTCCCAATAGAGTTGGTCAAACTTAAGGATAATATTCTGAAAAACGTATTTTTCGCTAATTATAGTGAAGGAAAACTCTTAACATATCAGTTAAGGGGAAAATACTGGGCTGGTGGTCCCCCTAAGAAAAGGAAACGTGGACCTGTTGTAGCTTTAGTGGATACTTCTGGCTCGATGCACGGAGAGCCAGAAATATTAGCGAAAGCTCTTATGCTTTCAATTGTGAGAATAATGCTTAAAAAAGATCGTGATGTAAAGGTAATCTTATTCTCATCAACAAACCAAACCCATGAAATAGAATTAACAAACAAGACAAAAATGGCATCGGAATTCCTCAATTTTATGAGTATGAGTTTTGGGGGTGGAACAGACTTCAACACAGCACTCGCTTCTGGAATCAACGTTACAGAAGAAAAGAAATGGAAAAGTGCTGACTTATTATTTATTACAGATGGGCTTTCTCAAATAAGCGAAGAAATGCTTATCCAAAAGTGGAATCAATTAAAGAATGAAAATGATGCGAGAATATTCACGATAATAATAGGTAATAATACTGCTGGGGGATTAGAAAAAGTATCAGACCATACATATATTCTTGCAAACGGTGACAATTGGAAGATTTCTGAAAGCCCTACAAATATAATAAAAGTTATTTCAAACAATTAAATATTTAGGATGTCAACAGCGGTCAAATGCAAATCGCTGCCCGAATGGAAGATGAACAGAAAATAGTTAATCGAAAAAGAAATAATCAAGCACTATTTCATCAACCCAAACAATCTTGCTCGCAAGTACATCCTCCCCTTCTTGCTGTCACACCTGCGGGAAAGAAGAGGAGGACGGCGGCGCGGTATTTTGATTGATATTGAAACATAGGTAAAATAATGGTAGAGATATGCGATTCCCTGGTAACAAATCTGCGTTCATCTGCGTTCATCTGCGGTTTGTATTATATGTGTGACCTGGCAGGCTTTGGTTTTGAGGAATGAGGATGCTTCGGGAACGTATCGGCGCCGTGATTTAAATAGTTATAACCCAATACAAACCCCACCGATACCTGCGCCTGTTATACTCCCGCCTGAAGATGCTGCACATGAGCGAAGAACATATATTAGCAAAAACAAATTATAGAGTATTCATGATACAATATGAAAAAGAACTAACAGAATATTTCAGCAGCAAAGATAGCATAAAACTTGCTTATCTTTTTGGGTCAACGGTCAGGGGCGATACAGGTAGATTGAGCGATGTTGATATTGGAGTCCTGCTGGATGAAAAATTGTCTAAAAAAGACCGCTTCGATCTGGAATTAAAATTAATTAGTGAAATAGCGGTTTTAATTAAGAAAAATAAAATAGATCTGGTTGTTTTAAACGATGCGCCTCTGCTTTTGGCACATAATATTATAAAAGATGGAATTATTTTAAAATCCAATGAGATAGATAGAGTAAAGTTTGAAACAAAAATCCTTTCTATGTATATGGATCAAAAATATTACATAAATAGGCATACGGAAGAAACCCTGAAAAGGATTGCCGAGGTTGGTTTCACGTGAATGATGAGATTGCATCCAAACTTGAACAGCTTAAAGAATATGTCAGCATATTAAAAGGCACATTTATCTATTTTATATAGATCACATCTTTTAAATGTTCAAAATGAGGATCGCCGCTGACTACTTTGTGGCCCAATCTTTTCTGCTGAGCGATGATAAGAGCATCTATCATACCAAAGCCTTTTCTGGTTTTTCGAAGCTCACTTCGAATGGCTGCAGCTTCCAGCCAATCCTGAGTCAAGATACACTGGATATTGGAAACTTTCCTTATGATTGTATATAGCTCCTCAAAATCCATGTTTTCCCTGATAGCCCAACCTTTTATCTCCGCGAGGCAGCATTCAGGAGTGATGATGATATTGTTCTCATCTTCTATTATTTTTTTAACTTTCTCCCCGTTTTTTGAACCTGTGAAATATTCAATCCAGGCATAGGTATCTATCAGGTACACCATATCACCAGAGGTCTTCATGTTCGGTTTCTTCCCTTTCAAACGGCTTTTTCCCCTTCGCTATACCAAATCCGCTTACTTTTTCTTTTCTTAAAATATCTATATCGATAATATCCTTTTCAGATAATCCCAGTTCAGTGATTTTGTCTTTTGGGATGATTATTCCGAGGGAATTACCCCATTTTTTAACCTCTACGGCAGCATGGCACATAAGAATAACAATGCATTTACACACATATAAGTTATACGTTATCGTATAACCTATCTCTGGGCTTAATATTGAGCCGATCTACTAATTTTTTTGAGAAATGGATTTTATAAGTGTCATCTACGATTATTTCTTCCATACTGTTCACAGCATCATATTTTTAGGAATATATCTATGATTTCTTTATATATAGATTGATAGGTTCTTTTGATAAATTTTTATTTTCAATCTCCACAATACAACCTAAATCCGCACTCTTCACAAGCTTTCTCATCCTTCGTCCTCTCAAACCCATGTTCATAATCATGTGCTATCGACTTTGCGATCTCAATCATATCAATAATAGCATTCCCATCAAGCCCTTCCATCCGTGAACTGCCCGCGCTCTCAAACTTCCCATCCTTTAGTTCAAAAGTCCTGGGATTGGGAAGACCGAGCTGTTCCAGAGTGAGTCTTTTCACCCTGTATTTTGGATAAACATGCTCTATACCCCGGGCATACAGCAAAAGCTGTCGGGAGCGCTCAGCAGGTCCAGGTTCAGATTTCCCTGTCTTGTAATCGATGATTTCGATCTCATCCTTTGTCCCGGGGATTAGATCCACCCGGTCAATAAACCCCTTGAAAGTAAAACCTCCAAGCTGTACAGCGAATCTCTGCTCAACCATCAGGTTATTTGCCATTCTATTTTTGTTCCGCTCCCAGAATACATCGAGCGCTGCAGTTGCAGTTTCAATGTCAACGCCCCTGAAATCAGGTTCTTTTGCGACTGTATCTCTTATCTCATACAACCTTTCTTTTGTGGCAATCTTTTCACTCACTGCTATCTCAAGCACCTTATGAACAAAATTCCCCCTTCTCATGGCTCCGGTAGAATCTTCGGAATCGCGTGCAGGCATCCTGAGAAGCTCCGCGAGTTCATACTGGCGCGGGCATCGCTCATAGGTACTTATTGAGGAATAGCTAAAAGTCATACTTGCGGGATTGAATTTCAATCCGTTCTTCTTTTCCTTTATCTTCGCTAAAATCCTGTCAGCATCATCGGTAGGGTCTATTTTTGGCCAGCTGGAATCAATAAGCTCCTTAAAATCCGGCGTACCCTCGACCTTCAGAGCCTGATACAGCAGCGCATTTTTCATGATTTCATTAAAATCTCCTGAATCAAGCGACTCTATAAGAAGCCTCTTACGCATTGCCTTTTCCCGTTCAAGCGCGCTATCCTTTATCATCTCCCTGACTTTGGTATCGGTATCCCTGAAATAATTGAGATCCCCGACTTTGATGTTCCCCCCGGCTCTCCAGTTGTTGTATCCAATATCCGTGAGGAACTCGGAGGGCTCTCTTTCATCCTCTGTGTATCTGGTCGCCAGTGTCAGGAAAAGATGTTCTTTTGCTCTTGTTAGCGCTACATATGCAAGCCGCCTCTCCTCTTCCTTTTTTATTTCCCTTTTCCGCTCCCTGACTGCTTTCTCAATATCTTTGATGGATTTATCCTCAAAGATATCCCTGTACTGATCCATCAGTTCAGGAGGAACCAGCGGCTCTGCGCCCCCCCGGTATAGAGGGAATTTATCTTTTGCAAGGTTCGTGAGAAATACCACGCTGAATTCAAGCCCCTTTGCAGCATGTACGGTCATGAGGTTTATGGCATCCTCATCCGCTATTCTTGCAGGCGGCGGGTTACCGTCCATCTCATCAAGTATCTCAAGATAATCTATGAACAGGCTCAGGTCTTTTCCATGGAACTCCTCAAAATTACTGGCCAATTCATGAAGCTGCCTGAGGTTCAAAAGCGCTTCCCTGCTGCGCTTTGTGTCAGTGTGGGCGAATTGCCTTGAGAGACCTGACAGGTCATAGACCTCAAGGATCAGGTCTGATACATCAAGGTTCTTCTTGCCGCAAAGCGAATCTATCCTCTTTTTAACGTTGCTTATGGTCTCAAGACCGCTCTTTGAAAGTCCGAGTTCTCCAATATGGTGATAAATGGCTTCCTGGAACGAGACCCATTTTTTCTTGAGGTATTCTCCTATCCTGATGGAATCTTCCTGGCTCAATGCATTATTGTAATGGAATATCCTCCACCATGCCTCTGTCCCGCGGGCTGCGGGATGGGAGATATTGTTGATCACATACAAATAAGCCAGCGCAGTCTTTATCTCAGGCTGCTTCAGGAAATCGGTATCGTCTTTGACCCGGAAAGGCAAACCCCTGTTTTCAAGAGCCTGCCTCACCTTTCGTCCCTGGGCGTGAGTCCTATATAATACGGCGATCTCTTTTGGAGGAATACCCTGTGCCAGGAAAAACTCAATCTTCTCCACTATGGCTCTTGCTTCTTCGTTATCGTCCTCTGTTTCAATGATACGGACGTTCTCACCTTCAATATCTTTGTGGTTTTTTAGAAGCTGGCAATCTTTCTTTTTTTCCTCTCTATAGTTCTTTTCGATCAGAGTGTGGGCGACTCTGAGAATCTTATTAGTCGACCTGAAGCTGACATCCAGAGATACGATGTCTTTGTCTGAAAGGGTGAATTGCTTTTTGAACTCATCGATATTATTGGTATATGCTCCGCGGAATGCATAGATGGCCTGGTTTGGATCTGCCACCACTGTTATGTTATTATCCGCCGCTGTGAGCTTCTTGATCAGCTCGAACTGGACATAGTTGGTATCCTGAAATTCATCAATGATGATGTAGCGGAATGTGTCGTTCAACTCCTGCGTGCCGTACACATCAAGATACCAGAGTGCAATCTTATTAAGGTCGCCGTAATCCAGTGCGCCTATAGCTGATTTCTTTTCTTCATATTTCTCCCATGCTGATATGAAGTTTGAATATTTCTGGTATTCTTCATAGAGGTCTATGAATTCAGAATATCGTTTTTTCTCTGCCTGTTTTGCCTTCTTATCTTCTTTGTCTTTGTATTCCTGAAGATGGAAGGTATTGAGCTTGAATTTGGATTGGCGATATAGTTCCTTCCACTTGCTCTCATCTTTTTCGATATCCTGAACTTGTTTTTTAAGCTTTTCAAGAAATTCTTTGAATTTGTCCATTGAAATATTCAGGTCTTTGGATTTTCCGATCGTATTCGCGTACAGGCTGGCGGTCCTTGCATCTGTCCCGAGTTCCCTGAATATGAAAATGGCTGAATCAATTTCCTCGAATATCTTGAAATCGCCGGGAACTTTGCATCTGTCAGCATTATCCCTGATGAGCTCGGCGCAGAATGAGTGGAAAGTTTTAACGATCACTTCCTTTCCCTGAAGGAGTTTCTCGACTTTTTCGCGCATGTTCCTTGCGGCTTCTTTGGAGAAGGTAAGGGCTAGTATCTGGGAGGGGTCGATGCCTTCCTTTTCGACCATGTTCGCGATCTTGGCTGTGATGGTCGTGGTCTTGCCTGTACCTGCGCCTGCGAGGATCAGTTGGGGACCCTGGGTGTGTTTGATGGCTTCGAGCTGGCGCGGTTTTAGGGAGGAGAGGAGGGAGTTTAACAAATATACATCACCGTTTTAATAGGGTTACAGAATACGTCCTGAATAATAATACTTTGCAAGAAATATTTTTATTTTGTGGATTATTTTCCAAGCTTATTTTCGACCCATTCAACAAGCCGCATCCTTTAGCATTTCTTGTGCTTCAGTTTGCTTGATCAGCCTGTCTTCACCTACAGCGGCGTTCTTCAATGACATGATCCTTCTTGCTTGTTTCAGCTTTGATTCGATTTCAGATCTCTCAAAGACTGCCCAGAAGCTCTATTGCCTGCATATGATCCGCTCCACCATGGCGAAAATTTAGCACGAATCGCATCAACATTCTCATCTGCCAGGACGTTCACGAAACGGCCTCAGCGACCGGATATACCACATCTGCACGTAAAGCCCGCGCTGCAAATGCAAGAGCCGCTCTTATTGACTCTTCCATTAGTCGGGGATGGGCTTCCAGTATCTGTTCCACTGTTTCGCCTGCAGAAAGCTTCTCCAGGATCATCTCAACTGTAATGCGGGTTCCTTCGATGACCGGTTTGCCCATCATCACTTTGGGGTCAGATATGATCAATCTTTTTTGCATTCTTGCCTCCTTGACAATAGGGATATAGGATATTCGATATGCATGGTATACTCACTTATCAGATTGGTGGATTCTTATTTATATGATTATGCACAAAGGTTATATTCACTCGCGGATGTAGTGAACGCTGGATTTTAAAATGTAGTCATGTCCCTCTTCGATATAAAAGAAAGGCGCCCACAATTTATAACTCTTTAAATATTAATCCTCCGGCGCCGATATGTTCCCGAAGCAACCTCTCGTTCTATGAAAGGCTACAACCTGCGTAAATTGAATACCCTGCATTTTCTGTGGAGATGAGCAGGGAAGCATGGCGACCTTCTCAGGAAATAAAAGAAGCCGCAGATAAAGGCGGTGTAAAGCGCCACACATTTATCACTTCAAAAATATTAATCCCTCGGCGCCAATGTACCTCCTGGCAACCACCCCACCTCAAACCCCCCGCCGCCCGGCCCGAATCGGCCTGCTTAGTTGGGCGACAGCGCTGCTATAGATTCAAGATGGCTGGCGAGAGAAAGAGGGTGATGGGGCTGCTGGATTTGAAGGGCTATGGTCTTATTTTGATTGGAGACCCTGTTCGCCGCGAATTTTTGGCAAAAGACCAGATTGACCAAATATTATTTGATCAATTCCATCTCAATATCTTCCTTGAATGCGTATCCATCCTTTTCCCTGAGTTCGTTGATTATTTCTACAATCTCCGACCTCTTAATTCGTTCTTTCATTTTGCATGCAAGCAGCACTTCGGGAATATTATACACCTTCAAGCCCTCTTTTCTTGCGGCTGCCTCAGCGTCCCTATCTTCTATAAAAGCTATCATGTCCTCTCCAGAAGCGATTACGCTGAGTTCGCCTGCCCCAAGCTTGGGATATTTTTTCTGCAAATTTGAGTAATCACCCGATTCCATTAGCACGATATTTCCATTTTGAATTTCATTAATGAGCGGCTTTATCAGATGCCTGCACCTTGTTAGCTCTTCGTATACCTCTGTGGTAATGCTAACCCTTCCAAGTCTGGATATTATATACAAACGGTCGATTTTCAGAAGAGAGCTTACGAAACCGGTATCAGCTATAATATTTCTGCTAATTCTTTTGCCCTTTTCTTCAGTTCTTTGAGAGATACAGGTCCCCTCCTAATCTCCACATTATTCTTAATTAAAAGCTCTTTCATTTCTTCATACGATATGTCCGCTATTTCACTTGCCTTCCCAAGACTGATTTTGCCATCTTTATATAGTTCTACGGCAAGTCTTTCCTTTAGCTCCTTATTGGCGTCCAGATACATTTTAAGAGCACTGTGCAGTATTTCCCCTTTATCATAACCAAGTTTTGAAGTTGCTTCCAGCAAATCTGTTTCAAAATCTAACATATATAATTCCCTTGATCAAAGGTATTAATTTCTGATAATATACATATTATTTTCCCTGTAAATGAACATGTCGGCGTGTATCAGAATCTTATTAATATATTATTATTCACCTGTTAACTATCAATCTTAGTTTGAGACGTTTAATAAGAAAGGAGCATATCAGGTTCAAAATGTCGACTTGGAGACATATATTACTTCAAAAATATTAATTCCCCGGCGCCGATAAGCCCACGCCCCCCGCATCTATATATTAATGTTATTATTTATACATTTGTACAATTGTACACTCATTCTGGTTTACAATCGCTCTTTTGCTCTCTTGCTTTTTTGTACATTTGTACAATCTTTATCTAATCCTCTTATCCTTTCTCTCTCTTTCTTTCACACCACAGACAGCACACACACACGCACACACACAAAAAAACCGTAACGGAATATCTTGGGGCATAAGAATTGATTGACCAATTATTATGGCTGATTTTGGTAATCAAATTTAAATATTAAGAAAGAACAGATTGTTCGCTGTATGAATTATATAGATTCTCTATCTAAAAGCTTTGAAAAAGGTGAGTTAGATAAAATTTTTTATTTTTTATGTGGTTATTTTTTGGTTGGTTATATAATTTTATTTGTCACATACGAGCAGAACTTTATTAGTTTAGATTTAGTTACTCGAATTTTATTATCCATTGGAGTTAGCATTCCTATAACGACTGCTTCTATAGTTTTTCTGGAGAAAAGGGTTGGTAATAAGGATTACACAAAAGGTTACCTCCATCAACATGCAATAGAAATATCTTCTTTATCTAATACTGTTATTCCAAGTTTTATGCTTTTTTATATCTTGAAAAAAAATACATTTAATTATGATAACTCTATTTCTCCATTTATTGCGTTAGGACTTATTACGTTTCAATTATTAATCAGTTGGATAGTAGGGAATTTCCCAACAATAATAAAATTGGAAGAGCCTCCACAAAAATTTGACGACGAAATCAAAGCAGAGCTAGAAGTGTTAAAAGCTAAAGTTGACGAGATGTTAAAACTCAAAGCTGAGAATGAAAAACTCAAGAGCGAGATAGAAGCATTAAACAGCTCCCATAAATGACGAGTTACAATACTTTTGCTATTTTTTAAATATAAAAAAAAAATTCCAATAGAATAAAAGAATATTTATTGAATAAATAAAAAATATTATAAATGTGATCAATACACAAAGTAATAAACGTTTTAAGACCAATCCTTAGGGATATATTGCACATTGGAATAACTACCAACATCAATTGAAACGATTTCTTAATGCCAAAAATGTAAGTACCTATCCCAAAAAAATAGTTTGCGAAGACCATATTTTAAGGGATAGGCAAAGATTATATTGTATTGATACGTATTTAATATTGCGAAGACCATATATGAATAATAATCTACAAGACCTTACTCACATTCGATTATTGTAAACTCTGAATTTGCATTAAGACAGCAGAATTTAAAACCTGTATTTACGTACATTTCGTACACAGAAAGACCTTATACCGATAGTGAAATTGACGAATTAATAAGCCAGCAATTAGAACGTGATAACAAAGCTGGATTACCAGATAAGAAGATTAAACATCATGGTAAATTGTATCTAAAATTCTTGAGAGAACATAGCAAAAAGATAGAGGTTAAGAAGGATTATCCAATAGACCTTCATAATATTGAAAGAATTATCATAACTCCAATGGGTAAAGGGTATATATCAACTGCTTTTATTGATTTTGCTAAAGCCAATTCGATAGCAATATACTGGATTGACAGCAAGGGTAAAGTTGATGCAAGCTTTTTACCGTTCAATTTTAAAAGACCATCATTGATTATAAAACAAGTGGAATCAAGGATTAACGGTAAAGCATTGGAGATAACCAAATATTTGATAAAATTAAAATTGGAATCCCAAGACATGAAAGATTATATCCCTAAACTTAACAAGGCACGGGATATAAAAGAGATTATGCAAGTAGAAGCCGGTGCATCAAATATCTACTTTAAACAATGGATGTTTAATAAAGAATGGGATTGGAAAGGCAGAAAAAGCATCCGGTAATAAAAATGCACTTGATCCGGTAAATGCAATATTGAATTTGGGTTATTCTCTGTTGGCTCAAAGAATGAGTGAACTATTATTAAAACGTGGTTTTGAGTTAAGTATTGGCTTTATGGATCAGAATGAAGCACAAAAGCCTTACTGGAATATTCTGGTTTATGACTTCATAGAGCCTTATCGTGTATGGATTGATAAACAGGTTATTGAGATGATTTTAGGATTAAGAATAAAACCCACTGATTTCACTTTTACAGATGATAAAATGAGCATGACATTCAAGGATAATGCTTTTGATATTGCTTTGAATGAATTTATGTTTGTACTTAATCCGCTTGAATATAAAAGCCTTCCAATGATACGGGAAATTGAAAATATGCCTTAGTTTAAAAATTAAAGAATAGGTAAATCTAACGGTCATTTAACATTAAACATGTATGGAGTTAGAGCTAAACGGCTCTATCTCTACCTCTCATCTATAACCAAAATAAATAGTTTTATATTGTATTAAAATTAATTAAACTCTGGCGGTACTATGGCGAAACATGATTTTAAAATATTAATAATAATAGCAACCTTGATCTTATCAATTATTGCTTCCGGTTGCGTAGGTGGTCAGGATGTTACTTCAGCGTTCAAAGCTTTGCCTGAAGTACAACAATTTATGAAAGAGCATCCAGATGCTAAAATAACAGTTACATATTGGTCAAAAGATGATGTAGCACAATCATCTCAAGAAATTAGCCAACAATGTGATAAGCCTATAACGCCCATAAATATGTATAAAGCGACAGTAAGTGAAGGAAATTTAAAGGTTGTATCGTGGATTAACGCTGAAAATCAGATAGTAATCTGTTCTACAACAACAGGCAGTGGTGAGGCATCATCAGAAACAACACCAAAATCTGGGACTCAATCAAATGATTTAAAAATAATTAACTTACATGCTGAACAAATTATTCTTACTGACACTGAGATAAAAGAACTAGTAGGAACTGACTTAACGAAAAAGGGACAAAGAATCATTCCAGAGACAATACAAAACCATGTATTAAGTGGTATTTATGCAGAATATGGTAACCCTAATATTTCAATCTGGCTCTATGTATCTCCTACTATAGACGCAGCAAATGGTGTCTCTCAATCATTAGCTTCAGAATCACAAAAGAATTTTAAAGTAATTGTCAATAGAGTAGATATAGGGGATACTGAGGGTGAACTATATTCTATTGTTGGTTCGCAAAACGAAAAAACGACCGTAGTGGCAGGAGGATCGTATATAATATTTAGAAAAAATAATATTATAGTTCTGGTGGTATCGACTCCAGATGTTAAAATTGAAACTCTTTTATTATTAGCGAAAAAACAGGAAGAAAAAATATCAAATATACTTGATGTAATTTCCACAACTGGGGGCAGTAGCAGCCCGCAAATAACAAATCCAACACCTAATCCAATACAAACACAGACTTCAACTTCCATAGCAGCTCCGACAGTGAGTATATCCATAGCGAACAACCCTGACACAACAAGCCCTGACATGAAAATACAACATAAAGGCGGAGATACATTGAAAGCAGGTGACTGGAAGTTATCAATTGTTCCTGTTGGAAATTCGCCATGGTTTAATAATCAAGGTAGTGATTTTGCTGTTGGAAATCAGATAATAATAACCACTACGTCAGAAGGTCTGCCGTTATCGTCTGGGGGTAAGTATGATGTTAAACTCGTTCACATACCATCCAACACCATGTTGCTTGACACGGTTGTAGAAGTCAGGTAGGTTAATCCTACCTTAGCCCATCCCATCAACGCGGGCTTCGGGAGTTCGAGCTCTAATGGAATATTGCTGCTCCGGGGATGGCGCCGGGAGTATAGAGTTATAAGGCGCAGTAGAAAAGTGCTATGAAGAGCGAGACTATAAATCTGCGTTCATCAATGCCGAAACCCTGCGGGTTCTCAGACCGAAAACTACGCTTCTCGACTTGGTATACACGCATGCCTGCGGCATGCGTGGGTGCGCCCTCCCGAGGCGCGACTCGGGAGGCTCGTGACTCTGGGCGCCTTCATCTGCGGTTTTTTATTTTCAGGAAATCAGGCTTCGGCTCTTGTTGAATATTGCTGCTTCGGGAACATATCGGCGCCGGGAAATTAATAATTACAGAGTTATAAATATTCGGAGCAATAGAAGAGTGTTATGAAAAGCGAGACTATAAATCTGCGTTTATCTGCGTTCGTATATACAACATCCATGCGAGAAATATAAAAACGTTCTTGCACCTACATAAAAGTAGGTCGAGAGGGTAACAAACATTGCGTTTGGGATCCGTTCCCGTAGATTAACCTGTTGCCCTC
>JAPZAR010000017.1 GCA_027460535.1 Candidatus Methanoperedens sp. | reverse complement strand
CTGGAGAATGTCTACACTGTTAACATCCATCATGGAGATAAGCTGTTAAAAAGAACGAGTTCTGTGACTGAAGAGCAGAAAAAAATTATGGATGTTTTTGGCTGTTGTCATAACCAAGGGTAAAAGTTGGGTTATTTACTTTTAATAAAGATCGCTTTGAAGTTTTTGAAGAACTGGAAATGTTTTAACATAAATTTATCCTGGAAATATTCTACATGTGCCAGAATCGTTATTGATGAACCTTATTTATTCAAATGCACCACTTTTGGAGGCGGGAAACCGTTAAAATAGGTGGTTGAAGCGATCGTATAGGCACCAATATTTTCAGCATAAAGCAAATCGTCAATTTGCAGATCTTCCGGCAGCTCATCGGCCAGCGAAATAGTGTCGAAAGCATCGCAAGTGGGGCCAAATGTAGCGCAAACTTTTTTCTCTCCGCCCTTGAAGGAATGCAGCGGATAGTGCTGATGATCAAAAACCTGTCCGGAAAAAGTATGATAAACACCGTCGTTCAGATAATAGCATGTTTTTCCATCACGAACAGCTTTGCCAATAATTTTCGTGACCAAGGTACAGGCCGTTGCCACCATAAATCTTCCCGGCTCGGCAATAACCTGAATATCATCATTGGGGAACAAACGCTTTATTTCCGAATTCAAAATTTCAGACAGGGCGGAAAAAGATTTTACGTCCGGCGTGTACTTTACCGGAAAGCCGCCGCCAATATCCAAAATCTTTCGTTTTTTGCCTTCTTTGTCAATAAACCCAATTTGATAATTTCTCAATTCCGCTTCCTTGAAAATCGAGGAGGCGAAATTCAAAGCTTGCGAATAGTTATCAAAATTATTGCACTGGCTGCCCACGTGGAAACTAATGCCTTCAACTCCAAGCCCTAAATTCACGGCTTCAGCGATAAGATCCACCGCTTCTCCAGGATGGGCTCCAAATTTTGAGGAAAGCTCAACCATAGAACCGGTATTGGGTACGCGGATCCTTAGAACCAGACCAACATCCGGGGCATGTTTTTTTATCTTTCTCAATTCTTCAACGTTATCAAAAGTAACTAATATCTTATATTCATTTAACTTAGCCAGGACTTCGGCAGGCTTGATGGTATTAGCATAGATAATTTTGTCCCAGATAAAATCCTGCCGTTCTTTTTCTGGCAAATGCTTGATATTATTATGAACAAGCATAAATTCAGGGAAAGAAGCCACGTCAAAACTTGCTCCCATATCATACATAGTTTTGATAATTTCAGGATTGGAATTTGCCTTAACAGCAAAATATGCCTGCACGTCAGGCAATTTTTCCCTGAATTCACGATAATTCTTCCTGATCTTTTCATGATCTACAATAAAAACCGGCGTACCGTGTTCCCGGGCAATTTTTTCTAAAATTTTATGTTGTTTTTCGATCATTATTGTATCCGATATTATTAACAATTGTTCTTATTAATCTATAAAAAGAAAATTTTCAAATTGCCAGGGATCAGGATTGGATTTCGCGGCAGGATTTTCTTTAAAAAATATTTTGCGATTTTTAAGAGGCGTCCAGTCCGACGGAGTGGAAATAAATTTTCCAAGATACGGTTTAGCAATATCCAGAACAAAATCATGAGGCAGGTCGTCGGGCAATTTAATACCTTCCCGCGGATTTTCAAGCATCCAGAGTATGGCAGCAACAATACCTGCCGCAACTTGAAGGGTGGTAGCGTTTTGGCCCGGAACGAGAGATCTGGCTTCGTCAATGCTTAAAGAGCTGCCCGTCCACCAGGAATTATAATAATGCCCCATCAAGAGCGCTCCCAAAGTATCATCGCCAGATGTAATTTCATCTGTCATAATTCTGATCTTTGGCTGGATTTCGTAATTCCGGCCGCGCAATTCATGAAGCGAAGAAAGCGTTTCATGGCAGGGCATATAAGCATAATTTACGGTAGGCCGGTAGATCGCCTTGCCATTTTCCCAAACAGTTAATCGGTCTGAAAGACCGAATGCTTCACCATGGCGGATCATCATACCGACAATTTCTTCATCCGGTATCCACGATCTGACCCATGTATTGATGCCCATTTGAGGCAAAAAAATTTGATTTTTAGGTCCGCACGGAGGTATATTGGCCAAAGAAGGCAGCTTCCTCTCATGCGTGCCCCAGCCCAATTCAGCCGGAGCAGTTCCTTCTTCCCGTAATCCTTCAATGCTCCACGTCCCTACAAATTCGTTAACCAATTTTGGCTTGTTGGTAATTTGAGTATCTCGCTCACTACAATGGATTACCTTAATTCCTAATTTCTTCGCGAGTTGGGCAAAATCCCAGTTTTTCGCAAGATGGCAAATTTCCTCTTCGTCTGCTTGAGAAACTTTCTTATCAGCACAGATACGTGCAGCAATATCCAATAGGCCTTGCTTGACGAAGTGAGAAATGAGGCCGGGATTAGCGCCATGGTCAACAACAGCCGTCGGCGCATCTTTCCAATTAAGGGAAAGATCCCGCAACTGCATTTGCCGCCAATAAAGCGATTTTTCAAACGGGCTCTTCGTATAAATTCCCTCAGAAGGATCCCAGAGTTCAATCGAAGTATTAACGTACAATACATTGTGTTCATGGCACCACTTAATAATATCATTGGCGCCGATATTCCATGCTAAATCAATGAGCAAGTCCCCATTATCCAGATATTTTGACAAAACTTGATCTATATTTTCCGGGGTAATTTTTTCACGGAAATATTTTAATCCCTGATCAGTATATTTTTTCAGGGCTTTTGATTTGTCTTCAAAATCAATTATAGTAATGTTGTTTAGCGAGACATCGATTTTATCCAATAAAACGGGCACGGTGCATTGCGAAACTGAACCATAACCGATAATAAGGATTTTATTGTTAAATTTCTTTTTCATTAGTTTTTTCATTCCGCAAAAGGCCTAATAATTATTCATAGTTTTTAAATTTTTCCTTAATTCGAAAAAATCATTGCTCCTTCAGCATAATTGGCATATCCATTTCTTCTTTGGTTGGAACGTACACGTAACACGAAGATATAATTCTTCGTATTGAATACCAACTGATGCCCCACCGATTTATGGCAATGTCGTGTGATAAGAGACTCCGATTCTCCTATAATCCGCAGAGTATATGTGTATGCCTGACATAGAACCGCGGAGCAAAAGGAGTTCTCGAACATGGATACATTAGCATTGATCACGCGAAACACCGAAGAGATCGTCACCCAGGAAGAATTAGAAGCGCTCATTAACTCAATAACGCAGCCCAGCGCTTACGTGGGCTACGAACCCAGCGGGAAGATCCATATGGGCCATGTACTTACGGTGAACAAGCTCCTTGATCTCCAGCATGCAGGTTTCAAAATAACCGTGCTTCTTGCGGATGTCCATGCCTATCTCAATGAAAAGGGAACCATGGATGAAGTGAGGAAAATCGCTGAATATAATAAAAGATGCTTCATTGCGCTCGGTCTTGACGAAGAAAAAACAAATTTCGTTCTCGGCTCCTCATACCAATTAGAGCCTGATTACATGCTGGATGTACTGAAACTCGCTCGCAGCACCACGCTGAATAGGGCGCGGCGCAGCATGGATGAGGTGAGCCGGGATGCGGAGAACCCCAAGGTTTCGCAGATGATCTATCCCCTAATGCAGGCGCTGGACATAGCACACCTCGGCGTTGATGTGGCCGTGGGCGGCATAGACCAGCGAAAGATTCACATGCTGGCGCGAGAAGGTTTGCCTGAGCTTGGGTACAGGGCGCCGGTCTGCATCCATACCCCCATCCTACTCGGTCTTGACGGGAAGAAGATGTCATCAAGCAAAGGTAATTACATTTCAGTGGATGACACGCCGGAGGATATTAAGAAGAAAATGAAAGGAGCTTTCTGCGTGGAAGGCGGGGTGAAAGACAACCCTGTGCTCTCACTATTCAGATTCCATATCATGCCGCGCTATCCAGAAATAATCGTGAAGCGCCCCGAAAAGTATGGCGGCGACCTGAATTATGGGAGTTACGAGGCGCTTGAATCAGATTTTGGCGAGCGCAAACTTCACCCGATGGACTTGAAGACAGCGGCTGCCGAATACATGAACGAGATATTAGAACCGGTGAGGAAATTGATGCAGGGGGTGGACTGAATTGTTCATGCATATAGTGTTCTTTAAATTTAAAGACCGAAATCCCCGGAGTATTGAAAAAGCCAGGGATTTGCTGCTGAGTATGAAGGGCAAAATCCCGCAATTGCGTCATCTGGAGGCTGGGATTGATATCCTGCACTCAGAGCGTTCGTATGATCTGGCCCTTGTGACAAAATTTGACTCGATGGAGGACATGAAAACATACCAGGCGAATCCTGTTCACGTTGAGGTGTCAAAATATATCACGTCGGTGAGAGATTCGGCAATCAGTGTGGATTATGAATCGTGATAGGTGCGCTGAAAATCTCTAACGAGGGGACTTTCGACGAAATTCATTGCAGCTCCCTGTCAAAAGACCGCTTTCTCAGGTCAATGATTGGCGCAACTTTCTCAGCGGTTATTGAGGAGCTTGATTAGCCGGTTTTTCATTATACCCATCGTATTTATATTATTGCTGATTAAATAATAGACTCTATGAAAGAGATCGAGGTAAAAGGGCTGCATAAGGAATACGATGGATTTACAGCGGTCGAGTCCCTGACCTTCGGGATTGAAAAAGGTGAGATATTCGGCATCGTGGGGCCGAATGGCGCGGGCAAGACCACCACCCTGAAAATGCTGAGCGGGCTTATCACCCCTACGAGTGGAAGTATAGGGATAGAAGGAATGGATTTCAAAAAGGATTCGAAGAAAATAAAACAGAAACTTGGTTTTTTGCCAGAAGAAAGTCCCCTGTATGAAGGAATGACTGCGAATGATTATCTTCTTTTCTTCGCGGAAATTTACGGGATCAAGAAAGGTATTGCCTCGGATAGGATAAAGGAGATACTGGGCGCGCTTCGGCTCGAAGCTGCAAATAAAAGGATAGGGGATATGTCAAAGGGGATGCAGCGAAAGGTAGCTATCGCCCGGGCATTGATCAATGACCCCGAATACCTGGTACTGGATGAAATGACATCGGGTCTTGACCCCACGACATCAAGATATCTCGCAGATTTCGTGTCGGAACTTAAAAATCAGGGAAAGACCATTGTGTTCAGCGCACACAACCTTTACCAGGTGGAAAGCCTGTGCGACCGCGTGCTGATAATGAATAAAGGAAAGGAAATAGCCTGCGGCACAATGGCAGAGATAAAGAAAATGTGCGGTGGCATTGAATACATAATCAAGTTCAATGCTGAGGCAGAATTTGATTTCAAAGCATCAAAAGAGAACGGGGCTTTCATAGCACGCACAAATGATCTGGATGAGTTCAACAGAATCACTGGTTGGGTTGTGAAGAACAACGGAATGATTATAGATATTAAAACAATAGAAACTTCACTTGAAGAGATATTCCTCAAACTTATGAATTAGCCTCACGTCGAGCCATTCTTTGGCTTATTTATGATCTGATATCGCATCATGCAAAAGTATTAGTTGCTGTCAGATTGATCTCCTTAAATTTGCTAATCATGTTATAAAAATAGAGTTCTTTGTTAAATTCACAAAAATAATCTTTAACCGGAAAGGCATTATTAAGCCAAAATCCATTAGCTATGCAGCCTCCTGCACAAATATAGCGTACATCACAATCCTTGCAACTATCTACCATATCAATTGTAAGTGTCCTAAATCTTTCTATTGTTTCCGAAGAATGGTATATATTTTCTAACGAATCATTTTTTATGTTCCCACAATAAAAATCTGGGTGATGCAACATTTGACAGGGGAAGACATCTCCATTTGAGGAAATACTCAAAATAGATGTTCCGGCGCCACACATCTGGTTTTTTGTTCCGAATTCAGGAATATTTTTAACAGTTAGAGTTTTCGAACCATCGGGTAGACTAACTAAATGTTCAAGAAATTCATCTGGCGAGAACGACAAATGAGAGTTTTCTTTCCCTTTTCCAATCTGGAGCATGGGGGTGAATTGAAACTCAATTTCCGGGAAATATTTTTTTATGTTTGAGATGTCATGAAAATTCTTTTTTGTAATAGTAGCCGCTAACTTAATCTTTACATCATATTTACGCAACAATGCCATAGCACGCTTTACGGTTTTGAAATGCCCTTTTTTTCCTCTCAACCAGTCGTTTACTTCTTCATTGGTAGAATCCAAACTAATCTGGATCTTGTCGAATATTTCGGCATATAACGAGGCATTGTTTTCATTGATGAGCAAACCGTTTGTTTGCAGCACGTTTTCAATATTATTTTTCTTAGCAAAATCTGCAATTTCAATCAACTCAGGAAACAAACACGGTTCCCCTCCTGTATAAACGATTGCAGGATTAGCGACAGCTATATTTCTGAAAGACAGGATAGCATTCTTTATCAAATTCTTATCTAAAGCACTGTGCCCATCAATACCATGAGAACCTTCCAAATCACGAAAACAATATAAACAATTAGAATTACATTTATTTGTCAATACCAGATACATTGTGGATAATAATGTTGATTTAGGAAGAGCGATAGACTTCGCGGGGTAATTCAAGGCAATTTCTTCAATAAATTTAATACAGGCTTCCCGCAGTGATTCTGGAAGATTGTCATCTATTTTGTTAAGCAATTCATCAACGGTTGACTTCCCGTCTAGCAGCTTAAACGCCAGGAACTGTTCTTTAGATAATCTAAACCAAAAATTTACTTCAGGATTAATGATAAAATAATCACTATTGTTTTTATATACATTGAAAGAAGAATATCGCGGTAATATTAAATTCTTATTAAGTTTCATAGCGTCCATCTTCCACGAATAGAAATGCCCGGCAGAAAGCTTATCAATTAATGGCTTCTGCCGAAGCTTCAAACTATCATTTATGAACCTCCTCCGCCGCCCCCGCAATCGCTCGTACTGCTGCATTTACATTGACAGTAACCAGTTGATCCCATTACCGGCACTTTATGCATGGAAAGCACAAATCCAGTTGAACCTTTTAGGGGTTTCCCAGTTTGTTTCTCAAAATCTTTAATTATCCTTTGAGACTCAGCATCAATCTTTTCAACCCGCTTAAGATTGATCAATATATTTTTTCCTATAGCTTCCTTTTCCACGACTCTCACCTCCTTTTTATTAAATAATATTTCCCGATTATATATAATGTCTGCATTTGGTATATAATAATTTCGGAGGGTGCTAATGGGAAAAAAAATTCATAGCGCACACAAAGAAATCTGGTTGATTTTAACAGGATTATGCCCTGGTTAATCTAAACAATGGAATGGCAATAGATATTCAAAAGACAGAAATCACCTGAAGAGATATTCCTCAAACTTATGAATTAGAGAAAGCATGGGAGCCTGCAACTCCCCTGATGAGCGCGTTCATTAGTCGGGCCGGTTTCAACCTAAACGTACTCGCAGGCGGCTGCTGTCTCCTGAATGAAATTCTGATTTCCCCTGGTATCAATTTCGACCATCTCGAAAAAGAACGGGCCGTCCACTATTCTAAAGTTATTATGCTTTATGTATAGCTCTTCTATTTTTTTGCCGCTGATCCCTGCTTTTAACAATTCCACTCTCTCTCTCGGTGTTTCTAACATTGATTGTCTCCTTCCATCTTATTATGCAAAATCCGTTTTTCCCATTTTTCCCTGATGGATTATATATAAACTCCTGGTTAATAAACATTGCGTCATGCGGACAAAAAAAAATTTATAGAGCAATTTTAACAGATCAATTGGTAATCAAATTTTTTTTCAAATATAAAACGGATTTGAATAAGCTTTAATATACAACTCAACATACGGGAATCGATTTGAATGAACATTATTTTACTTGGTCCCCCTGGGGCCGGAAAAGGCACACAGGCGAAGAGAATAGCGCATTATTATTCTCTACCTCACATATCCACAGGTGACATACTGCGCGAGAATATAAGCAACAATACGCCCCTCGGCTTAAAGGCAAAGTCCTACATGTCAAAAGGAGAGCTTGTCCCGGATGAGCTTTTGATAACAATCATAAAAGACAGATTATCAAGGCAGGATTGCTCCGGGGGCTTTTTATTGGATGGATATCCCAGGACCATACCCCAGGCAGATGCCCTCCAGATGATCCTTACCGAATCGAATAAAAAGCTTGATATAGTCCTGAACATCGAGGTCGATGACGAGGAATTGGTGAGGCGCATCTCAGGGCGGAGGATGTGCGTGTGCGGCGCCAGCTATCATGTGGTCTTTATCCCTCCGGGGAAAGATGGATTCTGCGACCTGTGCAACGGCAAATTATACCAGCGGGACGATGATAAGGCCGAAGCAGTAAAGAACAGGCTCATTGTATATAAGAAACAAACAAAGCCTTTGATTGAATATTATAAGAAAAAAGGTCTTCTTCGGCCGATAGAAGGGGGGAAGGAAATCCCTGAGATATTCGAGGATATTAAAAAAGTATTGGAGCAGTATGTTTAAGAAAATAATAAAAAAGATGGCATTGTACCTTGGGATATTCCTGATGTTCGGAATCTTGCTATTCCCGAATTTGAGGAGCGAAATAGGCAAATTCGTGGGAACGATCTTAAATCCGCTCCTGGATTTATTCCCTCCGGAAAAAGAATCCTACATTATAATTTTCCTCCTTGCCGCGATCACCGGTCTTTACGCATCCCTCATCCAGAAATACACAATGGACTGGAATCTGATGAGGCGCGTCCAGGAAAAAATGAAGACCATGCAGACCGAATTCAAGGAGGCGCAGCTCGCCAACAATGCCCAGAAAATGAAAAAACTGGAAGCCCAGCGCGCTGAAATGATGGGAGACCAGATGGAGATGATGAAACAGCAGTTCAAACCAATGCTGTATATAAGCATTATTTCAATCCCGCTCTTCTTCTGGGCATATACAGTCATAACTCCAGAGTATTTTAGCTGGAATGACATACCAATAAACGACAGCAGTAAACTGATAACTTTTCTTGAGAAAACTCAGAGCGTTGAGTGGGTGAAAAACGCGACAATCGAAAAGAGCAGTGATGGTGGAGTAATCACAGTATCCGACCCAAAAAACCTTCTCTCTCTCAGCCTAAATGAAGAGAAAACTAAGGTATTACTTAAAACAGAAGGAGATAAAACCCAGGAATTCAATGCCACAACGGAAAATGGCAAGCTAAACATTTATGCACCACCATCTACGATGATTTTTCCTTTCTGGGGTAAGCAGCATATGAACGCAACGCTGTTCGGACCATTCCAGTACTGGTTATTCTGGTATTTCCTGTGTTCGATCCCCGTGAGCCAGATGACAAGGAAGGCATTGAATATAGGCGGAATGTAATTGATACTCACAATCAGCGGACCACCGGGCAGCGGGAAGAGCACATTATCAAAGATATTGTCGGTCAAGCTTGGTCTTGAGCTTATCTCCATGGGCGATGTTTTCAGAAAATGCGCAGAAGACCGCTGCATGTGTCTCGCTGAATTCGGGATACTTGCAAGAAATAATGGGGATATAGACCGGGAAATCGATGCGATGCAAAAAAGAATAGCTATTGAAAGGGATGATATCCTTCTTGAAGGGAGACTTTCGGGGTTTCTGGTGGATGCAGACCTCAAGGTCTGGCTGAAAGCCCCCATTGAGATCAGGGCGGAACGTATCGCAAAAAGGGAAAGCAAATCAGTTCCAGATGCGATGTCAGAGACGTCAGAAAGGGAAGTCTGCGAACGTGAGCGCTATATAAATTATTACAATATAGATATAAATGACCTGTCCGTGTACGATCTTGTGATCGATTCCAGTAGGTGGAAACCTGAAGAGATAAGTGAAATAGTCATTAAAGCGGTTGAATGTTTAACATGAACCAGTTACCTTCAGAAACAAAGAGAGAGATACTGATAAAATCTGAGGACTCCACGGACGAGCGGTTTGGGAAACGGCCAAAAGACAGGCTGATACAGGAATATATTCGAAAAGGAGCAATTAACCTTGATAAGCCTGCCGGGCCCACAAGTCACGAGGTCACGTCCTGGGTGAAGAAAATCCTGGAGCTTGAGAAAGCTGGACACAGCGGAACCCTTGATCCAAATGTTACAGGATTGCTTCCCATTCTGCTGGAGGATGCCACCAGAGCCGTGGATGCACTTCTTACAGCGGGCAAGGAATATGTGTGCATGATGAAACTTCACTCCGTCGTGCCCGAAAAGACGATAAGAAGCGTGTTTTCCGACTTTACAGGCCCGATATACCAGAAGCCTTCCATAAAATCCGCAGTAAAAAGGGAAACAAGGATAAGGAATATTTATTATCTGGAGTTTATGGAACTCGATGGCGAAAATGTGCTTTTCAGGGCAGGATGTGAGGCAGGGACGTATATCAGGAAGCTTTGCCACGATATGGGCATGGCTCTGGGAACAGGCGCGCATATGCAGGAACTGCGGCGTACAAAGAGCGGTCCTTTTCGCGAGGATGAGACCCTTGTCACTCTCCACGACCTGAAAGATGCGTATGTAGAATGGAAGGAAAGCGACAAAGAAGGATCATTGAGGAAAGTGATAAGTCCCCTGGAGTATGCCCTTTCCCACCTTCCAAAGATAGTGATCCGGGATAATGCCGTTGACGCCATCTGCCACGGGGCAAGCCTGGCTGCGCCGGGTGTTCTCTCGCTCGAGACGGGGATCGAGAAAGGGGATACCGTTGCGATATTTACGTTGAAAGGCGAAGCAGTGGCTTTCGGCCAGGCGAAGATGAAGTCTGCCGAAATTCTAAGAGCGGCGACAGGCATAGTGGCGGCGACAGACAGGGTGCTTCTTGAACCCGGCACTTATCCCAAAGGATGGAAGGCAAAAGCATAAGAGTCATCTGTTATATTTAGAGGCACGAGCCGAGGTAGTCTAGCGGCCTAAGGCGCAAGCCTGGAAAGCTTGTGGGGCTTTGCCCCTCGGGAGTTCAAGTCTCCCCCTCGGCGCCACTTCTATGCATCAGTTTCCACGGGGAGATTATACCTTTAATCCAGTATAATCTCTATATTGGGAATTTTCAATACCTGCAGTTTCTCAAGTTCGTCTCTAATCTGGGACATTTCAATTTTTTTCCTCCATACTCTCCCTTTTAAGATATATCCCAAATCCTGCAATAATCTGTTATCTAGGGTATACGTTTCTTTTTTTATGGTTATAGTCGTCATGTTGTTTCTTGCCTGTTTTTTCAATCTATGATTTCTTATTGGCATTCAGAAGTCAAAAGGGTCTCTATTGCCCTTACTTATACTCCATGCTTCTATAAATTTATTCTTTCACTTGATGGTCATGGTGGCCGACGTAAGGTCTTCTTGGTCGGGAACAGGATGAAATGAAATCTTTTGTATAAACTATTAATACATTATGTTCCATTTTCAGTTTCATGAAGACAATCAGCATCCGGGTTGAAGAAGAATTCTTCAATAAAATGGAAGAGCAAAGGGGCCCGACACCAAAAGGTGCATTTTATCGAAATATCCTTGAGGACTACCTGAAAAAACCCGAAGAAAGCCTGAACAAAACAGAAGAGGATTTGAGCAGCCGGAAAGAAGCCGAATCCCTGAAGTCCGAGTTAGCTCAAAAAGAACAAATGCGCAAGATGATGGAGGAGAGAATAAAGAGCATGGAATCCCAGCTGGGTTTCTTGCAGATGGAATACAGCAAGATAACCCGGGTATTCGATCAGATGCTTTTGCCGGAAAGTGAGGCCAAGTCTAAGAAATGGTGGAAATTCTGGAAATAAATTTATTAACGTGAAGATCAATATAAACCTCATTAATGAGAGGAAATCCGGAGGATTGTTGGGCGCTTATTCTCCGGGTGAAACCTCTGAGAGCAGGGAGGAATGACAGCATGGTCAAACTTTTCTTAAACATACCACCAACCACCCATACCACCAGAATCAGCTGTGCTGTCCCTCAAATCTGCTTTTTGAATATCTGTCCGCCAGGATGATCCGGGAAGAACCTAAACGATCAGGCACCCAAGTGGAAAAATGAAAGACACAGAACCTTTCCCGGATGTCAGAGACCTGCTCAGGCATCTCGGCTATAATGAGACCAGCATTCAAGAGATCATATTTGAACTGGATATTTTATTCAAAGAGATAAATTTCGATATACTAAAGCAAGCAGCGATCTCTGCCGTAAAAGAAAAAGATACGCCAGGATTAATAAATTCCCTCAAAGACCTGATGCTTCATCTGGAAAACAAGGGCTACTACCGTCCCGATTTTCCTGCAAAGCTGATAATGCTTCTTGTTAACGGATTGGATCTTGCGAATCAAGACATCTTTGCTCTGCTGGATAAATCGAGCATCCCTGAAAAAGAAAAATTGAAGGAGCAGGAATTCCTGGCATCATGTGCGGCTATTACCCAGCTTGGCTACATCCTGTCAAGTTCCATAGTTCCCGAGATAAAAGCAGCGAGTTCAGGACCGCACGTCTTTCTTGTGATCGATATTCCTCCTGATCGTATGATCTTCGTGGATTATAGCATCGGTTCAATAAAAGATATCGACATTGTGTATTACGAGCGGAAAGAAAATTATTATTCTTTAAAAAATACAGATGGAATGGATGTTGAGACTTCAAAACTTTTAACAGATTATTATTCTTCCTTCCATGTGACTTCTTCCATAGGTCTTAGCCACAATATCCACAACAATCTTGGTATCGCCTATGACATGATAGGCAGATATGAGGATGCAATAAATGAGCTTAAGGCGGCTTTGCGTCTTAATCCGGATTATATTGAAGTTCACAATAACCTCGCTGTTACTTATGATAAAATGGGAAAGGCTGATGACGCCATAAGGGAACTTTTAGAGGCTCTCGGCCTTAATCCTGGATATACGGAGGCGCACAGCAATCTTGGTAATATCTATGCCCGCTCAGGCAGATATGATGAGGCATTGGTCGAGATTCGGGAAGCCCTCAGGATAGATCCGGGCTACGCCCCTGCCCACAACAACCTCGGAAATATCTATGCTGCGCAAAAGAGAAATAATGAAGCCATTACGGAGTTCAATGAAGCTCTCAAGATCAACCCCGAATATGTTCTTGCCCGAAATAACCTTGGGAACATCTATTCAGAGTCCGGAATGTACGAAGAAGCCATCAAGGAGTTCCAGGAGGCATTAAGAATCGATCCCGGAATTCCCGAAGCTCATCACGGCATGGCATCTGCCTACTATAACCTTGGAAGTTACGATAGGGCCTCACGTGCATGGATAAATGCAGTTTACCTTGATCCAGAGCTGCTTGAATGCGTGCCTGATAAATTGAGTCTAAAAGTAAGGCAGGGTATTTCAAGGTTGAGACGGTAATTCCATTCGATTTTTTTAAATAAGAAGGTCATGACCGCAGGTAGAGCGATGGTCAGGAGAAGCGTACACAGCCATTTTTTCCACAAACTTGCACCATGGCTCGTATAAGCTTCTCCAGCGTCTCCGGAGAGGTATTCCCCGGGGCAATTTATCACATGTATTTAAGCTGACTTCCAGCTTTCGCATTTTTCCAGCTCTGATTCAGGATGAATTTGGGTATAATACTGGAAAAATCATTTAAATATCAAAAAGCATTCTATATTTGAGGAGCCCTAAATTCCTATCCTATCCAAATATCCTATCTATAAAAATGTTACTTATTTTGGCTCCTCACATACACCAGCATAATACTTTCTTTACATAAATATTGCGGTTTTAATCGGCGAAACCTCGGGGGCTTGATACTACCTACAATAACGATATATATGAGATTAAATAATATATAATGCGATGAATGCGATGGGATTTGTTGATGTATTTATGGAAATATTCGATGTGAACTCTGCCGTTGGCATAACCTTTTTCTGTGGATTGGGTCTTTTCAATATGCACAGGCTGGATAGAGACGTATTGAAGGCCAGGCTTTTCCTGAAAGGCGGCATCATCCAGGAGACATGGTTGTTTATCTCCATAGCGGGTCTATCTCTTGCATTAAATACACTTTTCAAGCCCGTGGGCAGGTTAAGTGCAATCGGGAACTTGATAAATAACTACCATTTAGCTGAGCTTACTTACTTCATTTTTTTGATTGCATTTATCCATGTGATATATAGCTGGTATTTATTCATACGAGTGAATCCGAAGTAACTCTCATATTTTTATTCGACTGGCGTGGTTTCATCGTATTCAGATAACACATCTTTCGTATTCAGATAACACATTATCCACACTTCTGAACCGGATTTTCCCCCATCACTTTATGTTCGTGGGCAAGGACGCACAACCAAAGGATTTGCCGAAAAATAAGGTATCAAAATTGTAAGACAAAAACCGCAGATGAACGCAAGTTTCAGATATTATAATTTAGAAAGGCTTATATAGGGCAAATTCCATCATAATTATGTGTATGGTGCGGGTGCTAAAAATGATTTGTATATATGCAAAGGACTGTACGCTTAAAACTGGCACCTCTTCTTAAAACCGTATCTTAAATATCCGAGATGCACAGGGATTTGCCTGCGAGGGTGGTGCGGTGAGTGCATCAAGCGCCGAGTGGGCGCTATACAAGGCAGCTTTAGGTTAGCCTTGCCGAAAGGTAAATGGTTAAAATATGGGAGGAAATAGAATGAAAATAGAAAAGAGAACAACAGTGTTGTCACTGGTGTTAGTTTTGGTAGTGGCGGCTTTTATGATCCCCACAACTGTAGCTACAAAGCCCGGTGCAAATATGACAAATGGCGGAGGAATGATTGTTAACATGAACAACGAGTCGCACTTCGATTTCAATGTTAAAGACGTAAGTGGGATTGTAACAGGACACCTGAATTACGATGATCCCGCTAACGCATTAAGCGTTGACTCAATAAACGTGACGATGCTGACAGTCACCGGCAATACGGCAACATTTACCGGATTCGCGACTATAAACGGAACTGGCGCATTCCCCTTTACTGTGATGGTAATGGATAACAGTAAAAACGGCAAGACCCCAACGCCTGACATGTTCATGATAACTATAGACGCCTATACGCGGGACGAGAATCTGACAGCCGGAAACATACAAATAAATCCGTAAATTTTGAGAGGTACAAATCCCTCTTTTATTTTTTAAACCATGCTTTAAAAAATCCGAGATGCACAGGGATTTGCCTGCAAGGGTGGTGCGGTGAGTGCATCAAGCGCTGTACAAGGTTGCCTCAGGCGAGCCTTACCATAAAGTAAGTATCAAATAAAGGAGAAAAAAAATGAAAAAAATGAGAAGTCTATCCATGGCATTAATATTTGCCATGGTAATGGTATCTGTGATGGCACAGGCGGCATTTGCATCACCGAGTCACCCAGTCTTCGGAACTTTCGTAAACGATCGGGGAGTTCCAAGTGGATCAAAATTGATCTTAGACATATCATTAAAAGTGACGAATGATGAGGATTCTGGAAATGTTGGGTATTGGGCACTCGACAATTACAACAAGATAGTGCAGGTCTGGAAAGTTCCAGACGGCAGTTTCTATGCAGTGGTGAAGTACGATGGAAAATGGCAGACATTCAAAGGTGCATTAAGCCCAGGAAACGGTTCTTCTCAACTCAAGGATGCATCAGGAACATTTAAAGGAGGATATATTGCAATCTTCAATGGAACGTTTGATCCTGGAACTCGGAAAACAAAGGGTTCCATAGGCTCATTCAACTTCAGTGGAACCAAAGCTGACATTCTCTTGGGAACTTATGGAGCTGGCCAAACTGGTATTACTCCGACCTTCAATTACCTTTCCGCATATTTCACCGGAGTTGGTGATTTCGCCCAGCCTCATTGGGGATGGACATATCAATATAAGAAACAAGCCTGGTACAATTACGCTCCTGTCGACGGCGGAACATCAGGTGACATAGTGGTGACGTAGCAGTTTAAAATTTTTTCTTTTTTTAATAATTTTGACAGGCATCTTTATTTCATCTGTTCATATCTACATGATATAAATGACACCCGAATTACAATGAGGAAAATACGATAAATCACTTTTCTTCCGTAATCGGTGTATGAACGCAGATTTACCCAACTTTTACCCTTGGTTATGACAACAGCCAAAAACATCCATAATTTTTTTCTGCTCTTCAGTCACAGAACTCGTTCTTTTTAACAGCTTATCTCCATGATGGATGTTAACAGTGTAGACATTCTCCAGTAACTCC
>JAPZAR010000016.1 GCA_027460535.1 Candidatus Methanoperedens sp. | reverse complement strand
AATCGTGAAAATATGCAACCGGTGATTTCGTGTTAAACCCCGCCAGCGGCGGCGCATCCGTTGGGGTCTGGGGTCGTAACCCCAGCGCCGTTAAGATAATGCTGACCGAAAGTGTTAATAGTACGCTCATCTGCGGTTTTTTATTTTCAGGAAATCATGCTTCGGCTCCAGTTGAATATTGCTGCTTCGGGAACATATCGGCGCCGGGAAATTAATAATTACAGAGTTATAAATATTCGGAGCAATAGAAGAGTGTTATGAAAAGCGAGACTATAAATCTGCGTTTATCTGCGTTCATCTGCGGTTTTTTATTTTCAGGAAATCATGCTTCGGCTCCAGTTGAATATTGCTGCTTCGGGAACATATCGGCGCCGAGGGATTAATAATTAGGCTGTGATAAATATACAGAAAGACTCGGACCCCTGAATGAATCGTTCAGGCATTCTGCTCCTGTAATTTTTCCTGCAGCCATAGATTTAAAAGCGTATCGGGAGATATACCGCGTCTTCTGGCAAACTCTTCTATCTTTGCCGATAATCGACTGTCAACCGCATAATATGTCAACTCGGACTGCAGATCGACTTCGAATTTGGCAGATGTGGTTTCATCCCAGTGTTCGGCGAGATCATGCGTATCCCAGAATTCACCGATTTCTTCATACTTTTTTGCTTTGGATATGGAGCCTTTATTTTTGTTCATATTTCTTCCGTTCCCCTCGTGTCATATCTCGTGCCGACACGATAAGTGCATGCTTATTTAATTTGTAGATAAAGAAAATAATAAGATACCTTCCAGCATTTGTCTTTCCAAGTGCAGCATATACATCTTCGTTCGGTTGCAGGCCTTTTTCAATATAACGAAACTTTGGGTCATTGACCAAAACTTCCCGTACCTCATATTGCTGAACATTATGTTTTTTTTCGAGTTTCTCAATAATTCCTTCATACCAGATAATTCCTTTAATTTTCAATACGATATCCTTCTATTTTTTGTTTATTATAACTTCCCTAATTATAAGCCCCTCGGTAAATTAGCGGCATTATTACAATCTTTCAATACCAGCCCCGTCAGGCCAACTGGCGAACTGATAAGATACCTCTCGCCCCAACCCGACCGAAAGCGGCACATCTTCTCTCCTCACAAAAAAGCCCATTTCATCAACATTTCAGACGTGAAAACAAAGCAGCAACAGCCTCCGCGGCGATTGAGCGGCGCCGTGTAGGAAGGATATGACGGTATTGAAATAGCAGATTTAATGATCTGCATGTTACGGGGTGTCAGCGCCGTTACACAAAAGTTCATATCCTGAAAAAGAAATTATTTATGACCTTAAATTGTCAGGAGGAAGCAGATGCCAAATAAGGAGAAAAAGAAACCCATTAAACCGAAACCAATACCTAAGAAATGATGGGAGAATCCCCATGATCGAGCTTGCATGATTTTAATAGGGTTTTTGATATCGCAATAGTGAATGTGGTAATGACTAAGTCCAGACGACTCGAAGAAATGCGTAAAGCATTCGCCCGGCGTGACGTACAGGCATCAGCATTGGCGCATGCTCCGGAGCGTATCGCACAGGAGCAGCACGGTGGGGCGAGCGACGTTTATATTGGCAACATGGTATACGGCGGGCTGGACGGCATTCTTACCACCTTTGCAGTAGTCAGCGGGGTGGCTGGTGCCAAACTGGGCAGCGGTATCGTTCTTATCCTGGGCATGGCCAACCTGCTGGCAGATGGTTTTGCAATGGCCATAGGGGCTTACCTTTCATCCAAGAGCGAAAAGGAGTATTACCAGCGGGAATGGCAGCGAGAAGCCTGGGAGGTTGAACATTTCCCGGAAGGCGAACGGGCCGAACTCTACGAGGTTTATCGAAGCCACAGTTATTCGGAGGAGGATGCACGAAGCCTCGTTGATATCCAGGCCCGAGACCCGGAGAGGTGGGTTAAAGCCATGATGATCAACGAGCTGGGGATGCTGCAGGACGAACGCAAGCCGTTATTCAGCGCACTGGCCACGCTGGTGTCTTTTATCCTGGCAGGATTCATGCCGCTTATCGTCTATGTGCTGGGACTGTTCTACCCGATTTCTTCGACTGAATCCTTCACAGTATCCGTTATATTATCTGCGTTGACAATCTTTGGGCTGGGGGTTGCGAAAGTAACTGTTACCAAATTAAACCCCTTCAGAAGCGGCCTCGAGATGCTATTGGTCGGTGGACTGGCAGCGAGCGTAGCCTACGTGGTTGGCGCGTTGTTAAGGGGTATTGTTGGCTAATGTCAGGAGGAATGCAAAATCGTCATGCCGGATTTGAGTAGATATCGTTAATAAAGTGAAAAAGAAATATACTAAAACCAGAAAGCGGTTCAAAGCATGACACGCCTGCAGGAAGTCAAAATGGGTGAGTGAGGTCATTGAGAGAGAGAAGCATCGGCAGAGGATCGGTTTATTGGAATTCCGATTTTGGCGCGAAATGTTGCACGACTATATCAATATCTTCAATACAGAATATACAGTAAATTTGATATTATCGACTTCCATTTAACCTATTAGAGATTTGAACCAATTCTCTTTAAAGAGGTCCTGATGTCTCGCTTTGTCCACCAGAGGGTTACAACATCATTTATTATCCTGTTATTGTTTTTACTTGGAATAGTATTCATTCTAATAAGCATAGACCTCATTGGTCTTGCTTTTAGAAAACTTGGTTTTCCTCCGGAGTATTCAGTCCTGATATTATTCCTGTCACTTATTGGCAGCCATATAAACATCCCAGTGATGGAAAAAACATCACGCGAACCTGTCATATCAGGAAGGATAGTGGATTTCTATTGGTTCAGGTACGTTATCCCGCCTCTTGAGGTAGAGCATCGAACCGTCATAGCTGTGAACCTGGGAGGAGGCGTAATTCCAGTACTTATATCCAGTTTTCTTATCCCGATGGTCAATCCGGCCGATGTAGTCATCGGGGTATTTCTTATGACTGTTTTCATACATTTGATAGCAAGACCTGTAAAGGGACTCGGGATAGCTGTTCCCGCGCTGATACCCCCTGTTATGGCTGCAGGTCTGGCTTTAATTATCTCTCCCCAGCAAGCACCCATGCTCGCATACATCTCTGGCACGCTTGGATGCCTGATCGGTGCAGATCTCTTGAACCTGAAAAAGATCCCTGATCTTGGAGCTCCAATGGCTTCCATTGGCGGTGCAGGAACATTTGACGGCATATTCCTGACAGGGATAATCTCGGTGCTGTTGGCTTAGTGTAAAGCATTTCACCGTATCTCTGATTCCTTTGATCTTGTTGAATATGCAACCGAAAGGACTTTCCTTTTAATACCCATACCAACAAATATTAATCCTGAAAAGTATAGTTTAAGTTGGGGAGTTAGTAATGGCAACAATCGTTCATTTTGACCTGCTTGTAAATGATATGGAGCGAGGGAAGAAATTCTACGAAAAGCTGTTTGATTGGAAATTCAATCAGGCGCCGATGCCGACACCCTTCTACCTTATCGAGACAAAAGATTTGAATGGGAACCCTGGGGTAGGCGGCGGGATGGGACAAAGAAGATTGCCTGCACAGAATATTATGAATTACATCGGTGTATCCTCTATTGAAGAATACATCACAAAGGTAAAGAAGCTGGGTGGTAATATCATCACGCCCAAAACAGCTGTGCCCGGCTGGGGTTATCTTGCGATGTGTGTTGATACCGAAAATAATTTATTCGGACCCTGGCAGGAAGATAAAAACGCTAAGTGAAATATCATGAGGTTGGAAAATGGAATTCATTATACCGAGATCATTGAAATTAGAGCATGAAGAGCTTCATGGCGAACTCTCAAAGGCAACCCAGGTCGGCGGAAAGATTGGAGATTCTGCAAAAGCCGTTGCGAAGATCTTACATCCACATTTTATAAAAGAAGAAGAATATGCAATGCCGCCGCTTGGATTATTATCTTCTCTGGCGGAAGGGAAAATAACGACTGAAATGAAAGATGTTCTCACGATGACAGACAGATTGAAAGCTGAACTTTACACTTCATGCTCTCACCCGTTCGGTTATTTTTCTTAACCTGAATGTTATATTCTTATTGGTCGTTATAGTCTTTTCCATCAAGCGAAGTGAGGATATTACGCAAAGCTTGTGATTGATTCATATCGTTAACAACTTCCCTATTTTTACACTTTATCTTGGTCGTATACTTTTGATCGGTAACCACCTTTAGAGAATTCCAGAAACAAAGTATTTAAAATTTCATTTACATACTAAGTACTATGGGGAAACTTTCCAGAGATGTCTATATGGTTGCTGGCGGTGTAACGAAGTTCGCAAAAGCACATCCAGACAGGACATTTCAAATAATGGTAAAGGAAGCATTTGATAATGCAGTAAAAGATGTGCCTGAATTCATATATCTCAAAGAAAAACTCTCGGAAACACACGAACTGGGAGGCGTGGGTTCTTACTTTTCCGATCATTTCTCAAGGCAGTTGATGGCAGGGATAATGGCACATGAATATATAGGTCTCTGCCCTGCCCCAGGAGTCAGAGTGGAAGGAGGCGGTGCAACTGGAGGTCTTTGCATTCAGGAGGGAATAAGAGCCATTGCTTCTGGCGATCTTGAACTCTGCGTCTGTTACGGCTTTGAAACCATGTCACGGGTTCCAACATGGATGGGTAATTATTTTATTGCCAAGGCTTCTGACCAGAGAAGGAATTGCGACCTGGGCGGTTTTTATAGCATGTTCTATGCCCTTATGGCAGATAAGCATATGAGCGAGTTCGGAACCTCGAGAGAGCAGCTGGCTAAAATTTCAATCAAGAACCACACAAATGCGCTCTACAATCCTTACGCGCAATACCCGAAGAAATTAAAGATGGAAGATGTTCTCAACTCAGAGCCGATAGCAACGCCATTTACAGCTCTCGATATCTGCACCATGAGCGACGGTGCTGCTGTATTAATTCTTGCATCCAGTGATATCGCGTCCAGGCTGACAGATAGACCTGTAAAGATCATAGGAATGGGGGCTGGGACGGACAATATGGCCATGGAAGACCGACCGAAAAGAAAAGTACCCACGTTTTCTCACGAATCGGCAAATGAAGAGCTAGTTGAATATTATGACAAATTATTATATCCTGATGTCCACTCATTCAATGCTGGCAGGGTGGCTGCAAAAAAAGCTTACATGCAGGCAGGGATAACAGATCCTCTGGAAGAGCTGGATTTCCTGGAAATACATGATGCATACACAATGTCAGAAGCACAGACATATGAAGACCTTGGATTGTGCCCATGCGGCTATTCCAGAGAATTCATCGATAAAGGTTATACTTTCATGCCGGACATTGATTATGGATTGGAGCTGCCTGAAAAGGGAGAGCTTCCAGTGAACCCCTCAGGAGGACTTCTCGCATGCGGTCATCCTATAGGAGCTACAGGAATAATGCAAGCCGTATTTTCTCTCTGGCAGTTGCAGAATAAAATTTCTGAGAAATTCGGGGATGATACTCTGCAAGTAAGGAATGCAAAACGAGGTGGATTCCACAGTCATGCTGGCACAGGCACTTATATTACATTAACTCTTGCCGAGAAGGCATGGTAGAATGAGAGAAGTGAAAAAGTTCGCTAAATACAGGGACGTGATGAAGGAAGTGCTGAAAGGCAGCGGTGTGGCCATCTATACAGGCGGGGAAAAAGAAATTATAGTTAAGAAAATACATGAATCCATAGATTATATTGAAAGTATTGCGCAGGATACGCCTTATTTCATGGCTCTTGCAGAAGGGAAGCTTATCGGTTCTATGTGTATGGGTTGTGGTAACAGATATGCAAGTCCGCATGTATATTGCAGCGATTGCGGGAGCAGGACCGAATGGTTTGATTTACCAGAGGAAGGGAAAATACACTGCCACAGCGTAAGCAAGTACGGCGGAGGGGTATTCTTGAAAAAGGCACCATTTTCTTTAATCCTGGTAGAATTTGAAGGTGTGGATAGCTACCTGATGGCTGAATACATGCCTAAAGAAATTCTTTGGCTGAAGAGAATGAAAAGAGATAAAGAGAGGTCTGGAATAGATCTGATAAATGATGAAGAATACAATCGAAACATCTGGGAGGTTTATCATAAAATAAAAAATGGGAGCAGAGTAAAACCGAAATTCAGGCGAAATCCGCATTTTGATGTGAGAGATGTCTATTTTGTTCCTGTGGAGGAATTTTCATGAAATTCGGGGATATGGAACTTCAAATCTTAAGCGACGGCATACATACTGAAGATGGTGGGGTTATTTTTGGATACTTTCCAAAGGATATCTGGACCAATTATAATATCGATGGCAAGAAACCTTACAAAACCGATGAGTATAACAATATTTTGCAGGCTGCCAACTGTCTTTTGATCAAGCACCCCGGGGGTAATGTATTGGTGGAGACAGGTCTCCATGATAAGACTCCAAATTATGTAAAACATCATAACATTGTTAAGAATCCATCGTTGATAGAAAGCATGAATATTGCTGGAGTTAAACCATTTGATGTTGATATTGTGATAAACAGCCATCTCAATCCTGATCATGCTGGCTGGAATACCAGATATATTGATGGAAAATTGAAGCCAACTTTTGAGAATGCAAAATATGTTATACAAAAAAAAGAGTGGAAGACTGCAACAGATCCCGGCTTTGAGTTGAAGAACGACTATTTCAGCGTGGAAAAAGACGTCCTGCCGCTGGAAGAATCGGGGAGCTTGGAACTTGTAGATGGAGAAAAAGAAGTATTGCCAGGCATTTTTGTCCTTCCGACGCCCGGGCACACCGCAGGTCATCAGTCAGTGATAATAAAGGCTGAAAGAACAATGCTCTACGCAGCGGATATGGCTGCACTGGTGATGCACCAGGAAAAGCCAAGGTGCAGGATGGCTGTTGACGTTTTAGGCAGGGAAGATTGCTGGGAGACAAAGAAGAAATTGCTATATGATAAGGCTTCTGAAAACGGCTGGTATACATATTTCTATCATGAGATCTCTTTTTCGATAGGGATCATTAATAAAATAACTAATGCCAAAGGAGAGATGGAAGGCAAAGTGGAAAAAGCAGAAATTCTTTCATAATCCGTAGAGTTTCCAGTTAATCGTCAGATTTTTTACTTCTGTTGCAGGCATTCTTATTTTTCTACCTGTAGCCCTGCTCACAAGAATTTCATAACAGGGATACACATCATCACCCAATCGTTGTGCCAGTTCCCTGAATATCTCATCCCCGAGGTTTCTGTCAACATAACTTCTATCATATTCAATTTCACCAGTGAACGCATAATCGCCGTTTATCACACCTGGCGCTACTACCCTGTCCCTTAAAACCTCTGTTCCACCTTCACCTACTGTGGCTACCATTACGTTCCTGAAGAGCAGCGGTACACCGCTTTCATTGATGTACCCAAAATGACCGTGCATCTGGTAGACGATCCTTACGATATCCTCTGCCCTTTCGGAGCAAAAGATTTTTGAAATCGTAGCTTCGAATGGAAAATCCGGGTCGTTTTTATCTTTAAGATACGCAGCATGTATGTATTTCTGTCTTCCCATGCAGAGGTATCTGTACATATCTGCGAGATGTTTCCTGATTTCCCGGTGATCTTTTAGCGGTTTGCCGAACAATATTCTTTTCTCTGAACGTTCCATTGCTTTCCTGTAAGCTGCGTCAGCAATCCCGAGCGACCATGCACAGCCGAAGCTTATTCTACCCCCGGATAACCCTGCAGAAAGGACTTTTCTTCCGCTTCCCCTTTCACCCAGCAGATTCTCAACAGATACTTTGCAATTTTCAAATTTCAACATCGAAGTAGGCGATGCTCGCCAGCCCATTGTATTTCCAATACCCAGTAATTCTAAACCTTCTGTTCCTTTTTCAACCACAAGCGCATTGTATTTCTTTCTGTCCGCAAATGGCAGATGGTAATCTTCTTTGTCGACTGTGAACACCACATGAACATCTGCGTATGCACCGCTAGTAATGGAAAACTTATTTCCATTTATAATGTAACCATCTCCAGCGAGTTCAGAAGCAGTAGATACTGCTTTCAGGTCAGATCCGCCAGAACCCTCTGTGAAAACGAGACAGCCGAGTTTTTTGCCGGATGCCATGTCAGGCAGCAATCTGTTTTTCAAAGCTTCCGTGCCAAACCTATTGATTAAATCAGCCGCAGTACCGTGTATGGAAGCATGAACCCCAAAATTGGCATCACCTCCTGATAATATCTCTATTACACAACTGTAAAGTGTGTAAGGTAACCCCAGACCGCCATACTCTTTCGGTATATATAGCCCCAGCAATCCTGTTTTGCCAAGCCTTTTTTGTACCTCTTCAAAATATTCAGGAAATAATAATCTTCTGCGTGTTAATACCGCTTCTTCTATGCATCCATATTTATCCAGTATATTGTACTCATTTTCCCCTAATTCAACATTCTCATTTTTAGATCTTATTCTTATTTTGTATACTTTCTCAAAGTGAGTCCCATTTTCATCCCACTTCATGGAGTGCGGCTTAAGCTCTTTTTCTGAAAAATCCATGGCTTTTGAAAGGATTTCTTCGATTGTCCCTTCGTCCAGTCCAAGTTCTGAAATTTTCGGCTCTAAAAGCTTTTTTAGTTCATCGATCTGGCTTATCATCTTTAATGCTCCCACAATTTGATTCATTCTATTCTTTTGGAAGTGTTGCTGAAAAAATTCTGGACCTTCCTGAACCCATCCAGAGATTTTTCTATGGTCTCCTTCTTAATGAAAGTAATTATGAAATACAATCCTTCTTAAAAGATACTGTATATCAATATGATTCGTCCATAAATTAAGGTTGCGTTTTTAATGAAAATGATTTCGGGTGTTCCATCTGCTTCTCTTTGGTTTGAATGTCTCCAATTCACTCGCGTTATCACCTTTAATAATCTTAGCATCCAAAAATTGATGTATAATTAATAACTATAATTAATCAACGTAAATTATGAGGTGCGTGGAAAAGTGTCGGTTGTGATAACTAATGCCTGAAGAAGTTGTTCTAGTAAGCGGTGTAAGAACGGCTGTAGGCAAGTTCGGCCGCGCATTTAAGGATGTACCAGCCCAAGAGCTAGGTGCCAAGGTCATAAAAGAAGCTGTAAATAGAGCATGCATTCAGATGCATGAAGTTGAGGAAGTTATCATGGGCAATGTGATTTCAGCAGGTCTGGGACAGAATCCTGCACGACAGGCTGCGATATATGCAGGACTTCCGCCTGAAATCGGTTCTTTGACTATAAACAAAGTATGCGGCTCAGGACTCAAAGCAATCATGCTCGCGGCGCAATCCATCAGAGCTGGCGATGCCAACATAATCGTCGCTGGAGGTATGGAGAATATGAGTTCAGCCCCGCATTTGATCAGAAGCCTTCGATGGGGTATGAAGTTTGGAGATGCATCAATTACAGACACGATGGTGTATGACGGCTTATGGGACGTATATAACAACTATCATATGGGGATTACCGGAGAAAGAATAGCCGAGAAATACGGCATAACGAGAGAAGAGGCGGATGAATTCGCTCTTGGAAGCCATCAAAAGGCCAAACGTGCAATCGATAGCGGAAAATTCAAAGAGGAGATAATCCCTTTTGAAGTTCAAGGCGAGGCGATTGATAAGGACGAGGGTGTGAGGGATGACACCTCTTTGGAGAAACTTACCAAACTCCCGCCTGTTTTTAAAAAAGACGGGATTCTTACTGCTGGCAACAGTTCCCAGATCAGCGATGGCGCTGCCGCTCTTGTGGTGACATCAGAGAGAAAAGCTGATGAGATGGGAGTAAAACCTCTTGCCAGAATAATAGGTTATGCAACTGGAGGAACAAAACCAGAGGATGTGATGGAAGCCCCAATACCCACGGTGAAAAAACTGCTCTCAATGACCGGCTTTACAATGGATGACATTGACCTTGTCGAGCATAACGAAGCCTATGCCTCTGCTTCTATTACGATAATGCGAGAATTGAACATTACTCCAGAAAAATTCAATGTGAATGGCGGGGCTGTTGCACTTGGGCATCCAATAGGGTGCAGCGGCGCAAGGATACTTGTAACGCTGCTATATGCTATGAAGGAAAGAGGACTTAGAAGGGGACTGGCTACCCTCTGTCTTGGTGGAGGGAATGCCGTGGCGATGATCGTGGAGAGGTGAAAATGTATTATATAAAAGATATGAAAAACGTAATGGAGATGCTCTTTGCTGATGCCGGGGAATATAATTTGATACTTGGATCTATAGGTGATTTCGTGGAGAGGGAAATAATGCCATCTGCAAAAAAGATAGATCAGGAAGAAATATTCCCTAGACAGAATTTAGAAAAAGTAGCTAGACAGGGAATCATGGCTATTCCTTTTCCTCAGGATTACAATGGTTTAGGACTCCCATATCCTGTATACATCGCAGCGCTGGAAATGTTGGCGAAAGCCTGTGCAAATACAGCCCTGCAGGTTTCTATACAGGGAATGGTGTGTGAAGGCATAAGGCTTTTTGGGGATGATAAACAGAAAAAAAAATTCCTTAAAGAAAACGGTCTGGCTGAGGGGAGAAATCTGGCAGCTTTCGCACTCACTGAGCCCTGCTGCGGTTCGGATGCAAATTCAATCCAGACAAGAGCTCAACTTTCGGGAAATAATTATATCTTAAACGGCACTAAGACATTAATAACAAGTCCGGGAGAAGCAGATTTTATTTTACTATTTGCAAGAACTGAAAAAGGGATCTCATCGTTCCTTGTTTCGCGGAAAACCTCAGGTTTTAATGTGGCGAAAGTTATTCCGAAACTCGGGTTTCGGGGTCACAGGTTGTCCGAGGTACATCTTGACAACTGCACAGTTCCAAAAGAAGATCTTCTTGGAGAAGAGGGAAAAGGACTTGAATATGTAAAACATATCCTGAATTCAGGGAGGATTACAATCGCTGTAATCGCTATTTGGATAGCGCAGGCAGCTTATGAAAAAAAGCTCTTTCATACAGCAAGGACAGATCAGCCTTTGGAAATGACATTTCAGAGTACCAACTCGTACAGGAGAAACTGGCTGATATGATAACCGAGATAAATGCTGCAAGGCTTCTCACCTATTATGCAGCCCACTTAAAAGATAAAGGAAAAAATATTGTTTCTGAAGTTACGCAGGCCAAGCTCTTTTCTACAGAGATGGCATTGAAAGTATGCGATAAGGCGATACATATCCATGGGGGTTATGGGTATACGGACGAATATGATATACACCGACACTGGAGAGATGCAAGATTGCTAACTATCGGTGAGGGGACTTCTGATATTTTAAGGCTTTTAATTGCCCATTTATCATTAAAATGAGGTACTCATGGAAATTAAAAAAATAGGTGTAATAGGTGCCGGGACCATGGGAGGCGGAATAGCCCAGGCAGCTGGGCAGAGCGGCTATGAAGTCGTTATGGAAGACGTGAGCGAGGAATACGTGAGCGCGGGATTCGCCAGAATAAAAGAAAGACTGGAAAAGAGGGTTGTCGAAGGGAAGCTTGAACGCATCGAGAAGGATAGGATCATTTCGAATATTAAGACTATTGCAAACCTGGAAGATTGTAAAGATGCTGACCTTAATCGAGGCTGTTGTAGAAAAAGAGGATGTAAAAAAGCAGATTTTCAAAGAATTGGATACCATATGCGCAAAAGGAACTATTTTCACTACAAATACCTCTTCCATATCGATCACACGGCTTGCTCAGGTTACAGAGAGAAAAGAGAAGTTCGCCGGTATGCATTTCATGAACCCGGCGTACGTGATGAAGCTCGTAGAAGTGGTTATGATTCGCCGGGGTTTGTTTCAAACCGTGTACTAATGCCAATGATAAACGATGCCTTATATTGCCTTCATGAAGGGATTGCATCACGGGAGAGTATTGACAGTATCATGAAACTTGGGGCTAACCATCCGATGGGGCCTCTTGAACTTGCAGACCTGGTGGGTCTGGATATCTGTCTTGATAAACTTGAGGTTCTTCATGGCGATTTAGGTGAAGTACAGGCCATGTCCACTGCTTCGAAAAATGGTCGCGGGTGGAAAGCTTGGGAGAAAAACCGGAGAAGGATTCTATGAATACCAGAAATGAACACATATACGTGGAAAAGAAAAATGAAGTGGGCATTATTACGCTGAAAAAATCTGATGGTCTTAACATCCTTGATTCAACAATGCTGCATGACCTTGAGGATCTTCTTAATGAACTTGGGAAGGACGAAAAGATACGGGTTTTAATTATAACCGGAGATAAAAATTTCAGCGCAGGCGCGAACGTTAAGAAGATGAAAGAGTTTACTGCAAAAGAGGCGAAGGCTTTTTCTGATTTTGGAAACAGGTTGTTCAATCAATTGGAGAATCTGGAGAAGCCGGTTATTGCAGCGATCAGCGGCTATGCTTTTGGCGGTGGATGTGAATTAGCTCTTGCCTGCGATATAAGGATAGCAGGCGAGAATGCGAAATTCGGTCAGCCCGAAGTAAATCTTGCCCTCATCCCGGGATTTGGGGGAACACAGCGACTCACCAGACTGGTGGGTATAGGAAAAGCCAAAGAAATGATCCTGACAGGGAAAATTATGGATGCAACAGAGGCAGAAGCTATCGGCATTGTGAATAAAGTAGTAAAGGATGAAGAACTGATGGAGAAGGCTCTGGAGATGGCAGATATCATTGCCCACAGAGGGCCGGTAGCTGTTAAGCTGGCAAAAAAACTGATCAATGAAAATCAGATGATTAAAGAAATGCTTGAGAGAGAAGCAGTTTCCTTTTCAGAGTGTTTTAATACCCAAGATCATCGTGAAGGCATAAACGCTTTTCTGGAGAAAAGAAAGCCCGTGTTTAAAGGTATATGATTTTCAGGATATGACTGAAAAATTCGACGTTATAATCGTAGGAGCAGGCCCAGGAGGCTCTGCAGCCGCCTATTCACTTGCAAAGATGGGTTTTAACGCGCTGATAGTGGAGAGGGGCAAGTACCCTGGAGCCAAGAATGTGATGGGTGGGAGAATGTACGCGCATGCTTTAAATCGTCTCATACCTGGCTTCTGGAAAGAAGCTCCCATAGAGAGGATGGTTACTCGAGAAAAACTCACATTCCTGTGCAATGAGGCCTCTGTTACCCTGGATTTTCTGGACGGGGAGTTTCGGGAGCCACCGAACAGCTTCACCACTCAGGGCGAAGTTTGATCAATGGTTCGCGAACAAGGCCGTGGAAGCAGGAGCCACGCTCGTGCCGAACATCAGAGTGGATGATCTTCTATGGAGAGAAAAAAAAGTCGCAGGCATAATTGCAGGTGAGGATGAAATTGAAGCGAATGTGGTTATCGCTGCGGACGGAGCGGTATCCCTTATGGCAGAGAAAGCGGGGTTAAAGAAATTTGAAGTAAAACAATTCGCGCTAGGTATGAAGGAGATAATAGAACTGCCAGAGAAAACCATTGAAGACAGGTTCAATCTTGCACATGAAGAAGGTGCAGCGCAGCTTTTTGTTGGTCAGTGCACAAAGGAGATACCGGGAGGAGGCTTCATTTACACCAACAAAACAAGCCTTTCTGTGGGAATAGTGGTGTATATTGACCGGCTCATTGAAAAGAAAATAGATTCACACGATATAATAAGGGAGTTCAACGAGAATCCAGTTGTCGCAAAACTGATAGAAGGTGGTAAAATACTGGAATATTCTGCACATGTTATCCCTGAGACCTCGCGAAGTGGGCTTTTCACTGATGGAATGCTTGTTGTTGGGGATGCTGGCGGCCTCGTGGTAAATAGCGGTATTACGCTGCGGGGAATGGATATGGCCATTGCTTCTGGAGCAGCTGCTGCTGAAGCAGTGAAAAATGCTATGGGAAAAAATGATTTTTCAAAGGAATGCCTTTCATATTATGAAGACCTGCTGAGAAAGGATTTCGTCCTCAAAGATATCGCTACATTTAAAAAAGTATCGGAATTTTTGCAGAATGATAGGCTGTACACATTGTATCCAGAGATGGCATGCAAGCTTTTCTATAAACTCTGGGCTGTGGACGGAGCAAAGAAACGAGCATTTGATGAACTCTTGGAAGGAACAAAAGGTAATAGAACGAATATGATACTTGATGTATTAAAAGGTTTGAGAGCGCTATGAATATTAGTATTGAAGAGCGGCTCGGGCTTGTTAGCTTTGAGGTTGACAAGGAACGGCATATCAAAGTAGATACCAGTTTATGTGGCGAGTGCGATGAAAAAACATGCCTTTATTTCTGTCCTGCGAACAGGTTTACCCTTGAAGACGGAAAGATAAAACATGATTATGAGGGATGTATCGAGTGCGGAAGCTGCAAGTTCGCCTGTCCAAAAGGCGTGGTAGATTTCAATTATCCAAGAGGGGGGTATGGGGTGTTTTATAAGTATGGATGATATAATATGGGCTTTCATTTACATAAGGTCTAATGATTTACTTACGTTGAAGGGATTTTTAACATGATCGAGGAAAAAGGACAGTGGAAAAAGTATATTGGTAAAACAGAAAAAAATCATCGCATGATATACGGTGTAGATATGGTTGAGGTGGCCGAAAAATACGGTACGCCGTTGTTCATCTTATTCGAAGATATTATAATGGAAAATTATAACAAGTACAAGGAAAGTCTTGACAGGGAGTACAAAGATCATCTCATCTGCTATGCGGTTAAAGCTAACACAAGTTATTACGTTCTTAACCTTCTTGCCCGATTGGGTGCCGGAGCAGATGTTGCTTCAGAGTATGAGCTGGAATTAGCGCTAAAAGCTGGAATTCCGTCAGAGAAAATAAGGGCAAATGGGAATTGCAAGAGTGATTCCTATCTGGAGGAATGCATAAAAAAAAGAATATTGATAAATGTAGATCCTGAAGAAGAATTAGAGGTAATCAATACGATTGCCGGAGAGTTAGGAATTTTTGCAAAAATAAACCTGCGGCTTTCAGGATTCCCGGTGAAGCATATAACCTCCCGAGCGATTTCAACATCCAGTGAATGGAGTAAGTTTGGGATTGATATTAAACACATAAATTCTGTGTTCCAAAAAGTCCTTGATCTGGATATGTTGGAACCCAATGGATTAATGGTCCATCTGGGTTCTCAGATAACAAATATTCAGGCATATTATATTGTTCTTGATGCCATCATCCATCTGTCAAAAGATGCACAAAAAATAGGTTTCGACATAAATGAGATCGATATGGGAGGGGGTCTTGGCATCCATTATTTTGACCGGGAAGATTGGGATAACATTAAAAAGAAAATCAAAAATACGAGAATGGAAAATTATTCATGGGCTAATGAATTCATAGGATATGAATATGATTCAAAATCGGATGATATGGAATGGATCGGGGAGGAACTTTCAATCGAATACACTCAAGATGTATTCATCCAAAAATTGTTTAATGAAAAATTTTCTGGAAATATGACTTTCAGGGATAAATTGGAAGAAATCGGATCTCCAAAATTTGTTATCGAACCTGGGAGAAGTATCGTGGGGAATGCAGGTGTGACCATTGCTAAAATTGGTCATGTCTCAAGAACTCCACGCGGAGAGAACATCATTCATGTAGATATCGGCGTGAATTCACATACTTTTGGAACTGCTGTCCCAGAACAGCTACACAGGATAGAAATTGCAAACTGTATCGAAAAAGGAGAACTCTTTGAAACATTTGTCGCGGGAAATTTATGTTTTACAGGGGATCTTCTTTGCAGGATAAAAAATAAATTAATAAAGAAACCAGTACGGGGAGATTATTTATTATTCTATGATACCGGTGCATATTCGGATTTTTTTTCATCAAATGCAAATTCTTTTCCAAGAACTCCAAAGGTCATGGTTTCGGGCGACGGGACTCTTAAACCCCTGGTAAAAAGGGAAGATATGCCAGACATATTTCATCGGGAAGTAGATTGCATAAATGAATCCAATAAAAAAATCGGTATTGTCCTCAAATAGACCGCATAATATATATGGTATAAAATCCATTAGTACTATGTGGTATTAATGGCCAGACCTAGAAGTAAGATCGATATTGCATGTCAGAATCCAGATTGCAAATATTTCTCGAAGGAAGAAGGAAAGGACATACTGAAACGTGGAAACACTGCCGTACCTGGTTTGTTGAAACAGCAAATACACCACTATATCATAAACATCTATCCAGAAAAGACATAATCCAGATTTGCAAACATCTTGTTGAAAAAAATGGTATTAGAAGCATCGAACGTATTACAGGTTTTCATAGAGATACTATTGGTCGTTTGCTTGAAGAACTGGCACTTCATGCTGAAATGGTTAATGATATCCTGCTAAATGAGATAAAATTAGGACAATTTGAAGTGGATGAGATGTGGACCACAATTAAAAAAAACAAAAAAAAGTTAAGCAAGGAAGCCCAAATTCAGATGAAGAAGGTGATGCGTGGATCTACAGTTGTATAAAGAGAGGCTCATACCTTTTTTTAGCGTATTCTATCGGAAAATGGACTCAGGAAACCTGCAAAGAAATGATCGAAAAACTCTTCTCAAGAGTGGAACTCCCATTCCCAAATAATAAAATCCAGATTTTTTCAGATGGAAACGATGATTATGTATTCACTCTTC